>CAUZJO010000037.1:0-33432 GCA_963580245.1 Candidatus Sumerlaeia bacterium
TGGCGCAAATCACGAGTCGAAAACGGATGCCTCTGGTTCACCCGAGTTCAGCTCTGATCGGCTGGGCTGCTTGAGCAGGGCTTTTTCAGGATCGACTAGGTACGATGTTTCTCGCGCCGGTCGTCGGGACCGTGCTCGGGGTCATTTTGTTTTCCAGCCCGGTGCGGGGTTGGTTGGTGAATCTGTTGACGGGCGTGTTTCTGGAACCTCGCCCGCCGGTCGGAGACCACAAGGTTTACGTTTCAGAAGGGATCTTCACTTCCAAGTTTTTCCGACACAAGACCCAGCCCGGATTCCTCCGCCGCGACGGGGAGGAACTGGTCTTGCGGCTGGCATTGAAGCAATGGCGCATCGCCAGGGGCGACATTCTGGAACTGGAGCCATTGAAAGGATCCGCGAGGTTCTTCCTCTGGCTTTGTGGGGAAAACGATCGGGTTTTCGCCCATCCCATAAGGTTCGGTTGGCAAGTACCGGACGATGGGAAAATGGTCAACCATCAAGTGCTGCTGACCTCGCGCTCGGGACGCACGTTTGGGCACGATCGGCGGCTCGATGTCAAACTCTTCGAATTCCTGGAACGTTGGCGCGAGGGGGATCGGGACGCGGACCTTTCAAACCTCGGCGTCGCGCGCGGTTGGCCTGGTCCGCTCGCGGCCGCGCTGCTCGTGATGGTGATGATAGCCGCCCCGTTCGTTCACAATCACCTGATCGAGACGAAGGTCCGGCCAGGCCACTGGACGCCACCCGCCTGGCCTCATGATCCTGATCATATGGGGCCGACTTTTCCATTTCGAGTTGAAGCCGTTTCGTTACCGATGCCGCTCACTTCGGATTGGTTGAGTTTTGAATCGAGCATGTCCATGCCTATTCCGGTAACCGGTCTCGGCGACCCGACGCTCGATCAGTTCGACTTAGCACTGTTTGGATTCTATCATACAGTTGCCACTCCCTCACATCCGGGCGGCGTGACGCATTTTCTATCCAAGCTTTGGGGTGAATGGATGCTTGACCTAGCGCGCTTCCCGCCCACAAAGGCGAACCGCCAGGCGAGTCAAGACCCGGCGTTGCGCGTCATATCCATTCAGACGGGCAACATGAGCGACTTCACCTCCTTCCCCGGAGGTGAAGCGGTGCTGTTCAAGGGCGAGAAGATTTTCTATTCGCGGCGGACAGACGAGGCGGAACATACGCCGGCGCCCGGTGATAAGACCATTCGGGTCGAGTACGGCTGGATCGGCGTGGCCGAAGACGAACGCCATCCGCTCGGCCATGTCCAACTTCCAGCAACGGAAGACGTGGAGCGCGCCGTCACCGTCGATGGAAGGCCAAATTTCTTCCCATCTTTTCCGAGATGGGAGGACGACGATGACGACCGGCGAGACCCCGATCATATCTTTCGTCCGAATAGCGCCCCGGTTTTCTTCCCGGGCGGGCGGCGAGTGCTTTATGCGTCGCGCATCATCGATTTGGAAAGCGGCGAGGCCACGCCGATCGAACGGCCGCCCGAGGAGAGCCGGGATGACCTGTATGTGGGCCTCTCACGGCTTAACGCGTTCGGCTATCGGGACCGATTGCGGGTCCGCATCAGGGCGTTAAGCAAGGAAACGGAAGTCCAACAGGTGTGGGAAATCGACCCGGATCGGGCGCGGATGGAACTCTTTGCCGAGTTGGCGCCCGGTGAAAGACTGATGAGCACCGACAGCGATCGCTGGCTGGTCAGTCAAATCGATCCGGACGATCCCGCGGCCAAGGAGCTATCGCCGGAAGACCTTGAAGAAATCGGCTTTCGCGAGCTTCCCGGGTGGGGCGGCCTGGAAAAGATGGGGAAGGACGGCCGGTACCACTCTCATCGGACAATTTACATCTACAAAATCCATGACCCCGTTACGGGCCGCTCGCGCGAACTCTTCCGCGAAAGCCCCAAGGGCAATTACATGCTCGTCAAGGGTGAGCGGAGGGTCTTATGTTGGGCGGGTTCAGACGGTTGGACCGAGCATGTCTTCGAGTCTGAATACTGACCTCCTTCGACCTCAAGCATGTGAACCTCTCGCCTTCATCAGTCCTCTGAAAGAGGGGCGAGTTGGTTCGCGTCGATGATGCAAACCTCTTCTGGAACCGCCGCCGGGGTTCACTTATACTCAGCCCAACTGATGCGAAACTTCGTCAACCAAAGGACCGGCGGATGAGTTGGCTGAAAATCATGGATTGGTTGCGGCGGGTTTACCCCGAGGCGCGGATTGTTGAGCCCGATGCGGGGCCGCTTGAGGTTGTCCACACGGGCGATCCGTCGGCCGAGTATGAGGCGTTGACGGACCGGGTCGCGTTGCTCGTCTCGCCGGCGTGGGCGCCGATTTTCGTCGAGGGCCCCGACGCCGTTTCGTATCTGCATCGCAGGCTGTCCAATTCGATCGAGTCGCTCGAGGTCGGTAGGGGGACGCATGCGCTGCAACTGGAGGGCGACGGGCGGCTTGCGAGCGATCTGCTCGTTTATCGTGGCCGGGACGCCCTGTTCGTCCTGGCTGGCGTCGAGAACGTCGCCTCGGCCTATGAGCTGATCGAGAAATTCACGCTGATGGATGAGGTGGAAGTCGGCCGCCAGTGGGAGACCGAGGCGACGCTGGGGCTGGCCGGGCCGCGCGCGCATGAGGTGTTGGCCGGGTTGCTCGATCCCCCCGCGCCGGCCGAGGCACTCGCCCCCGGTGGATGGGGCGGGCTGTTTTCGGTCACGCTGGGGGGGCTGCCGTGCCGGATTTTTGAGGACGCGCGCTGGCCGTTCGCGTATTATCACCTCTGCATCCCGCCGATGGCGCTGGAGCAGGTCGCGCGGCTACTGGATGAGGCGTGCGGGCGCGAGGGGGGTCGCGCCGCCGGGGAACTGGCCGCGCGGCTGGCCCGCATTGAGGCGGGCATCCCCCGGCAGGGCGAGGACCTCGGCGAGCGGACGATCCCGCTCGAAGCCGAGATGCGCGACGCGCTCAGTGACGCTAAGGGGTGCTATCCCGGCCAGGAGGTCATCGCGCGCATCACGAACCTGGGGCATCCCGCGCGCCTGTTGCGGCGGCTGAGCCTCGAAGGGGAGCACGCGATCCCGGCCGACGCGAAACTGACGGTCGAGGGGCGTGATGTCGGTATTGTGACCTCCTGGGCGACCTGGCCGGGGCTCGGGCGGACCGAGGCGCTCGGTTACCTCAAGTGGGCCGATCGCGAGGCCGAAGCGGCGGAGGTCAGTCTGGCGCCGACTGATCGGCGGGTTCCGGCGCGCGTGGGTCCGTTGAGGGAAATCAGATCGCATGGCGGATGAGAACGACATCCAGGAGGAGGACGCAACCGGCGAGCCCGGCGGTGAGAACGGAGAACCGACCCAGGCCCAGTCGCGGCAAGGCCCGCCGGCCGACGCCGAGACCTATCCCCAGGCCCTGGAGTCGCTTGTCGTTCTGGGCTTGAGCGCGCTGACCGTCGTGTGCTGCTGGCTGCTTTATGGGCAAATGATCAGCGCCATGCTTGGCAGGGTGCGCGAGGCGATTTTTGGACCGTAAACCATGACTCATTCTTATACTCAAGGAGAGGTGAACGATGAAAAGGCTACTTGCTCTGGGACTGATGATCCTGCCGATATGCACGCCGGCGTGGAGCGCTGAGGACGTGAAGGCCAAGACCGTCTACGACGTAACGGTCGAGCCGATGGCCGACGACAAGGAAACCAGCGTCAGCCTGGCCCAATATAAGGGCGACGTGTTGTTGATCGTCAACGTGGCCAGCAAGTGCGGTTACACGCCGCAATACGAGGGGCTGGAGATGCTCAATGAGAAGTATTCGGCCAAGGGCCTGCGCGTGTTGGGGTTCCCGTGCAACGATTTCGGCAAGCAGGAACCGGGCAGCGAAGAGGAGATCGTCCAGTTCTGCAAGAAGAATTACGGCGCGACGTTCCCGCTCTACGCCAAGGTCCACGCCATCGGCGAGGAGAAGTCGCCCATCTACCGGTTCCTGACCGAAGCCGTCGATTCGGAAGAAGCCGAGGTCAAGTGGAACTTCGAGAAGTTCCTGATCAGTCGCGAGGGGAAAGTGGTCGGCCGCTTCCGCTCGGCCGTCAAGCCGGAGTCCGAGGAATTGACGGTGGCGATCGAGAAGGAATTGGAGCAGGACTGAGGTTTTGCGCGGACGGTTCGTTCGAATGGTCGGACGATAGTCCAAACCGCCTGTAGCAATACGCATCCGTCACCGGCTTAGTCGTTGACTGAATCCACTGGTTTCGCTTTCTTGCAAATCGACGAACAAGAACAGCCGAGCGTCTCGGAGGCAAGTTGATTGCCGGTGGGTGCTTGGTTTGGCACAACACCGTACGGAATCCGTGGCCGGCGTCCAGACTATTGGCTTCGGAGGGTTCTGTTTAGAAAGGACAAACCTTCGGTGGCGATGGAGTCTTGCGACGGCGCGTAGGGGCGCCAGAAGTAGGCGAGCGGGCCGATCCAGGATAAAGGATTGTAGGACTCGATTACGGCGAAGCCGTCATAGTGAATCTCACGCAGCGCGGCGGCGATTTCGGGCTAGTTATTCTGATCGCGGCCTGGCGCGGCGCGCGTGCTGGTGCTGGCGTGCAGATGAAAGAGTTTGTCGCCGGCCGTGCGAATCGCCTTGCCCTGGCTCTCTTCTTCGATGCCCATGTGGAAGCAATCCAGATTAATGCCAACGGCGGGATGATCAATCAGCACCATCAACTCTCGTGCCTGGGCCGCCGTTGTGATCAGATTTGTCTCGTAACGATTCAAGACTTCATACGCGAACCGCATCCCGGCGTCTTGGGCATGGTCGCCCACCGCGCGGCACGCTTCGGCAAGACGCCCGAGCACGGATTGACGGACCGCGCCGTCCAGGTAACCCTTGCCGCCGACGCCCGCCGACGCCCGCCGTCCCCCGCCGTCGCGGTGATCAGGCGCCCTCCGATCCCGGCGCACAGATCAATGGTGCGTTTGGCGAGATTCAGCCCCGCCTCGCGAACCGAGGCGTCGGGACTGGCCAGTTCGGCCGGTCCGCCGAGCATTCCGACGACCGAGGCGGCCAATCCGCGGTCGGCCAACGCCCGGCGAACTTGGGGCGCGTCATAGACCGCATCGGGCTCGGCGTTGAACTCGACGACCTCGGCCCCCATCGCGGCGGCCTTGGCCACCAACGGTAAATGTTTGCCGGTCTCGAACGGCGAGGCCCAAATCCACATGTTCACGCCGATTTTCAAGGTCTGCTTTCCTTCAACGCACGCGCCGCGGCCGAATCCATGCCTTGGCTTTGCGCATATTCATACCACAACTCGCGCCGGGGCTGGCCGACGAGCACCTTTTTCAACAACTTCGCGGCCAGTTCGAATCCCTCTTCGGTTTCGATGAGCGGGTCCTCGTTGTTCAATCGAGATCACGTCGTCGTAGCCCACCAGCCGCAGCGCACTGACGTAATCGCACCAGAATTTATCACTGTGACCATACCCAACGGTGCGAAAGATCCAACTGCGTCGTTTGATCTCCTGGAAATCCTTGGCGTCGATCAGGCCGTTGACGCGCACCACGTTGGGGTCGGGCAGGCTGTCCTTGGCGTGGGCATGATAGATGCAGTGACCGACTTCGCGAATGACGGCCGTAATGTCCATCCCCTGATGAAACAGATGCGAGGGATCGAGATTGCAGCCGACGACCGGACCGACGGCCTCGCGCAGCCGCAATAGGCACTCGGGCTTATGCACCATGTCGCATGGGTGCATTTCAAAACAGAGCCGCACATGATGTGCCTTCGGCGACCTTGGCCTGTTCGCGCCAATAGGGAATCAATCGTTTCTCCCATTGCCATTCCAACCGCTGCATGTTGATCGGCGGGTAAGGATAAAGAATCCAATTGGGGCAACGGTCGCCTTCGACCCCTTCGGGAAGGCCGGCGAGCAAGGTCAATCGGGTGACGCCGAGTTTTTCGGCCAACTTGCACGTGTTGAGAAACTCTCGCTTATAGAGTTCTTTCGCCTCGGGGTCGGGATTGAGCGGCTCGCCGTGCACCGCGAACGCGCTGAGGCTCAGCTCGTTCTCCGCGAGCGTGTCCTCGAACCTGCGCAGGGCACCGTCATCGCTGAGCAACGCCTCGGGATCGCAATGATTTTTCGGGAAATAGCCGGCCGTACCGATCTCGATGCAATCCAAGCCCAACGCCCGCATCCGCCGCGCCGCCTCCCGCAGCGGATGCCGGATCAACACCGTCGAAACCGCCCCCAATCTCATAATCCATCCTCCGCAAGAATCTTACCCCTCGATCCCAAGGCGACATTGGCACGGTTGCCGGAGTCATTGAACGTTGGCCCACAAATCCTAACCCCTTTAAAGTCAATGGTGGGCGATACTGGACTTGAACCAGTGACCTCTGCGATGTCAACGCAGCGCTCTAGCCACCTGAGCTAATCGCCCACGGGATCGATTCTACCTGACTATCAATTCCGCCGCCGCAACGCAACGGCGAAAACCGCACCCCTTTGCCGGACTTGCGAGAGATCAACCACGGCGGCCTCGCCCCGCGGATGGCCAGCGGGCTCCGGTGTGGAAGCCTGACTCTGTTCCAGAATAGCCCGGAGCCGGGTGGGGTTCAAGTCTACTTTCTCGGCCCGGATCTTTATGAATCCGTGGCCGAACCACTGGGTTGGGAGTTTGTGCCCGGCTGATCGGGCTTCGGACTGGCGGGGCGTCGGACAACGCGATCAAAACTGAGCGATCTGGTCCCCGCCCAGGGCGGCGTCGGGCGAGATACGTTGGATGGGTTTTGGAGGAGTACTTCCCGAGGGGGGAACAGCTCGAGCGGGTGGTTCACTTGGCCGACGCATCGGTCACCTGCAGCTTAACATCATCAAACAAAACCGGCTTACCCGAATACGGCGTCCCGGACACGATGGGGCGGCCGGGGGTGGGTTTTTTCTCGAGTTCCAGCTTGAGGGACCAGGCGTTTGGTTCTTCGGCGGTGTCGGGCCAGGCTTTGGCCTCGACGACCCACTTGTCCTCGGCCGGCTTGCGGATTCGGAGCCGCAGCTGGGTCCAGGTGTCGGATTTCCATTGGTAGTCAATCGACTCGATGATGTTGCGGCCCTTGACCAGCTCGAGTTTGTCCTTGGCCGGTGAAACGCGCAGCTTGTAGCCGCGCACCCCGCCCAGCCCGACGGCGAAGCTCGGATAACGCCGGCCGCGGCGCGAGGCGTGGGCCTTCGCTCCGATCGTGATATTCTCGAACCGTGTCGGGCCGCAAAGGAAACTCATCGTGGCGAGCGGCGCGCCGGGCAAGGCCAACACTTTGCCCTCCTCCCGCGCCTCGACCGCGAAATCGCCGTCCAGGACGAGGAAGTCATCGGGGACCTTGCCGACCTCGACCGCTTCAAAGTCCTCGTGATAGAGCACGCCTTGATCACCCTCTTCCTGGGAAGCCGCGGCGACCTTTAAGGCAAAGACAAGGATCGTGATAAACAAGAAGCCGCGCATGATCGGGTCATTCCATTCTATTGAGTTGGGCCGCTTATCACGCGAATGGGCGCTGAATGTTCTTCTTCTTTTACTTCGCGCTGAGTCGCCTGATCGACTTTCCCCATTGTATCACTCTTCGCGTAGCACCGACAACAGCGGCCCGCGCAAGGCCAGAAACGTCGCCAGCAGCGTCCAAGCAAGGCCGCTGACGAAAATGGCCGCCAGCATGACGACGATCGTCGTCACCGGGACCTCCGCGCCGGGCGAGACGAGGACCGGCAAGACCGCCAGGAGCGCCGCGACCACCCCGCACCCCAACCCGGCCAGGAGCAGCCACCCATGCTCGGTCAAGATCAACCGGCGGATGCGCCCCAACTCGAAACCGACCGCGCGCAACAGCGCCATCTCACTGCGCCGTTCCAGCACGTTGCGCAACACCACCATCCCCAGCCCCACGCAACCCAGCAGCATCCCCATCCCGCCGAGGATCAGGAAGATCGACAGGTAGGTGTTCTCGACCGCATTGAACGCCGCGAGCCGCTCGGCGGCGGGCGTCAGGTCCAGCCCGACCGGCTCCAGCCCGCGCCCGAGGGCCCGCGAGACCTCGGCCATCCGCTCGGGCGGGGCGTCGATCAAGAACGCCCTGTACCCGGCCGCCGAGGGGAAGCACTTAACGAAATTGCGTTCGCTGATGATCAGTCCACCCTGCAGGATCGAGTTGGCCACCATGCCGACGATCTGGACGTTGAACAGCTCGCCGTTCTCGGCCTTGTAGGTCAGCAGGTCGCCAAGCCCCAGGCCCAGTGCCCAGATGACCGTGGCCTCGTCGCCGACGGCCGCGACGGTCCCATCGGGCAATTCCGCCGCTAGCACGCGCCACGGTTGGTCCCTGAAGTCATCGAGGGCGACCTCGTTGAAAGTGAAGGGCCCCAGCGGAACCATCGTCGCGACGTTGACCCCGAACAGGCGCGGCTGCTGGGCGCGATTGAGGTTGAGGCAACTCGCCTCGTCGCCCTCGTTCATGCGTAGCGGCACGACCCCGACGCCGGCCATCTCGTCCTCTTCCAGGCCATAAACCTCCCGCCCGGCCGGGCTGTTGAGGTCTTGCAGCACGGGCAGCGTCGATTCGCCGTAGAACTCAAAGCCGCCCGTCCCCGCCGACCGTGCATGGGCATCGCGTTGGGCGTCTTTGCGGTTCGCGCCGACGGCGATGATCAGGAACGAGCCGGCGGCCAGGAGGCCAATGGTCGTTAGGCTGCGCCCGCGCCGGCGCATGCAGCCACGCAGGGCCAGGCTCCCCAGCGTCACCGTCGAGCGATCCGAAGCCCGCGCCAGCGAGCCGATCAACGCCTGGCTGATCAACAAGCCGCTGATCAACAAGAGCCCCCCGGCTCCGAAGAACATCTCCGGATTCATCCGCCCGCGGCCCAGGCCCGCGATGAGCATGATCAGTGCCAACCCGAGTCCCAGGCCGCCCAGCAGCCAGAGGCGGCGGCCGGGTTTGCTCGAACCGCCGCCCATCGCCTGGTCGCTCCCGCATCCGGTCAGCAATTCCCGAACCTGACGCCTCCCCTGGCGCCGGATCATGAGCCAGATCGTCAACGCGGAGACGAACACCGAGATGACCATGCCCAGCACGACCGTCCTTGGCTCGGCATGATAGGTCAGGGCCGACGTGCCCACCGCGTCGCGCCAGATCGTCGTCAGGCCGCGAATGATCCCGCGCGTGTAAAGCATCCCGGCCGCCCCGCCGATCGCGGACCCCACCAGCGACAACACACCCGCCTCGAGCATCATCAGCCCCCGGACGCGCCGCGGCCGCAGCCCGACCGCCAACAGCGTCCCAATCTCCTCGCTACGCTGCTCGACGCCAAAGACGAACAACAGCCCGGTCAGCATCAGCGCCGAGAAAATCAGGAAGAAGCTGAATCCGAGAAACAGACCGCCAAAACCGATGGCCTGGTCGCCCGCTGCCATGGCCGCGCCCCGCACGTCGCTGAAAAAGAGCCCCACGTCGGCGGGATCGAGCGTCGCCTGGTAGGCCCCGGCCAGCCGATCGGCCTCGGCCTCGGGCGGATCCTTCTCAGGCACCCGCGAGCGCACGGCCGTCAGGTCGCCAAACCGGTTGCGCCACAGACGCCGGCCGGTCTCCAGCGAGACGAACGCCTTGGGCGTGCCCCGATAGTCGTCCCAATACTGCTCATCCTTGTCGCGGATGCGCGCGAGCTCGATCGGGATGCCCGGCTCCCACTGGGCGCAGTCATCGGCATCGGCCAGGCCGGGATAGGGCGGCATCAGCTCGCGATCGGCGGCCAGCCCGTCGATGGCCACGATCGCCTGCACGCGCAGCCGCTCGGTCCGCTCCTCGAGCGCGCGCATCGGCCCGATGGCGTAATAGGTCATGTCCAGTTCATCCCCAAGCCCGATCCCAAGGTCGTCGGCCAGCCAGGCGTTGAGGACGATATCGCCCTCGCCGATGCGCGGCGGCAGGGGCGGCGGCAAGCTGCGGTCCGAGTCGTCCTCGAACGCGTATCCCACCGCCGAGACCATCGAATAAGGGGTGGAGTGCTCACCCGCCCGCAGCTCGTTCACGAAATAGGTCAGCACCCCAAGCGCGGCGGGATCGATCTCCTCGGCGGCGCGGACCACGCTGGGTTCCAGGAAAATGCGCCCGCTGCGCAGTTCGATGCCCTGCTCCTCGGACAAGGCGCGCACTTCGAGGTCCGCGTCGGCCAATTGCCAGCTCTCCTCGATGGCGGCTTGGAGGCCCTCGGGCTGGGAGAGTTCGCCGTGGCGCTGGACGGCACTGGCGGGGCCCAGCAGCATGGCGTTGGCGCGGCCCTCCATCTCGACCTTCTCGCCGAGCCAGTCAAGCGGGACGAAGGCGTTGAGCGGCGCGATCTGGTCGGCGCGGGGGCTGAAGTGACCGAACTGGTCGGGACCGGCGATCGCCGCGACCTCGAGCCGAAACGCGACGGTCCGGTCCGATTCGGTCGAGAGCGGCGCGTCGGCCGGCATCAGGCTCGGTTTCTCCACGCGAAGCAAGACGAGATCGCCGACCCCGGCGCCGAGCTTGGCGGCGAGCCGGTCGTTGAGGACCACCGTGTCGCTACTGTATTGATTCGGGGACCCGTCCGCGGACCGCGACCCGATGAGCGGCTCCGACTCCCCCGATCGCCAGAAGCGCTCGTCCACGCCGAGAATCGAGACGCGGTTGGCCCTCAATTGCTCGGGGCCGCCGCGGACCATCCCGCGGACCATCAGGAGGGGCGCCGGCTCGATCCGGCCGGACGCGTCGCCCTCGGCCTCGCCCGCTCCGGGGACCCATTCGGCGAGCGTGGCCGCCAAGTCTTCCGCCAAGTCCGTCCGAAACAGGCGGTCCTGGGTCAGGATAGCCATTTGGACCTGACCCAGCCGCGACAGCGCGATCGATTCAAGGCTATGGCTGACCGAATCGCCGACCGCCAATGCCCCGACCAAAACCGCGCACGCCACCGCGACGCCCAGCACAACGCCCAAGTGCGTCCGCCAGTAGTACCGCAGGCTCTTGATGATGTAAGTCCAGGCACTCATGCCCTAATTCCACCCGTGAAACACGCCAGCGACGGGAACGCCGCGGCCGGCGACGCCCCGCTTAGGTCTGCTTCAACTCCGCGTTATTCAGCTCGAAGACCCGCCCCAGCCGGGCGGCGAGGTCCCGGGCGTGGGTGACGACGATCATTGTGATCCCCTCTTCGCGATTGAGCGCCACGAGCAGGTCCATCAGGCTTTCGGCGTGCTCGCGGTCCAGCGCGCCGGTCGGCTCATCGGCCAGCAGCAGCTTCGGCTGGTTGATCAGCGCGCGCACCAGCGTGATCCGTTGGCGTTCGCCGCCCGAGAGCTGGCCAGGGCGATGCGCCATGCGCTCGCGCAGGCCGACGCGTTCGATCAGGCGGACCGCCCGGCCCTTGATCTCCGAGTTCATGACCCGCGACGGATCGGCCAGCGTCGGGACCAGCACGTTTTCCAGGACGGTCAGTTGAGGCAGCAGGTGATGGAGCTGGAACACGAACCCGATCCGGGTGTTGCGCAGCTTCGCCAGGGCGCGGTCGTCGAGCGTCGCAAGGTCCTCGCCCCCCAGCAGCACCTGGCCGGAAGTGGGGCGGTCCAGCGTGCCGATGATGTTGAGCAACGTGCTCTTGCCGGAACCCGAGGGGCCGATGATGGCCAGCGACTCGCCCGCGGCCACTTCAAGCGAGATTCCGCTGAGGACAAGCGCACCTTTGGCGCCCGCGACCGCCTCGTATCGTTTCGAGACATCGATTAACTGAAGCAGTGGGGGCGGCGCATCGGCGTTCATGGAATCATGAATCCTCCGCCCAGGTCCAGCGCCGGGCTTTCATCTCGAATCGCGGCAGCGATCCGGCGTCGGCCAGCGTAACCGGAACGCGCAGCATGAAGGCCGCGGCCAAAGCGGTCTCGAGGCGACGCGCCAGGCCCGGCGCATCCTCGCAACCGGACGCGGGTTCGATCTGGATGCGCAATTCGTCCATCGTCCGCCGTTTGGAAACCTCGACGCGATACTCGGCGACGCCGTTAATCCCACGCACAACCTCCTCGACGGCGCTGGGATAGACGTTGACGCCTCGGATCGTGATCATATCATCCAGCCGCGCCAGGATGCCCCCCTCCAGTGCCATGTCATATCGCCCACACGCGCATTGCCCCGGCGGTTCGCGGCGAACGAGATCGCCGGTCCGGTAGCGAATCGCGGGAGACCCCAACCGGCCCAGCGTTGTGAGGACCAATTCGCCGCTCTGACCCGGTTCGCTGGGCTCGGCGGTTTCCGGATCGATCACCTCGGCGACGTAGGCCGATTCGATCACGTGCAGCCAGCCGGTCCGGCGCGGGCATTCGAACGTCACCGGCCCGACCTCGGTCATCCCGTGATGATCGAACACTCGCGCGCCGGGCCACAGGCTCTCGATGCGCGCGCGCGTGGCGGGGACGCTCCCGCCGGGCTCGCCGGCCACGATGATCACGCGCACCCGCGAGCCGCTCAGGTCGATCCGTTCCTCGCGCGCCGCCTCGGCCAGCCGCAGGGCATAGGTCGGCGTGCAACACAGGACCGTGGCGGCGTTATCCAACATCGCCCGCAGCCGCGCCGCGCTCGCGAGACCCCCGCCCGGCAAGCTCAGGCAACCCATTTTCGCGGCGGCCTCGAAAGCCAGCCAGAAGCCGATGAACGGCCCGAACGAGAAGGCGAAGTAAACGCGATCGCCGGGCCCGACCCCCGCCGCCTCGAAGACCACGCGCCAATTGTCGACCATCCATTCCCAACTCCGCGGCGTATCGAGCCAGCGTAGCGGCGTGCCGGTCGTCGCGCTGGTTTGGCTGAACCGGTTATACGTTTCGAGCGGATACGTCAGATTGGTCCCGTACGGTGGATGCGCGAGCTGGTCGTCGACCAGCTCTTGTTTGGAGGTAAACGGGAGGCTTGACAAGACGCCGGTCAGATCATCCATCGGTTGTTCAAACAGTTTTCGATCAAACTTCCGCCCGTAGAACTTGTTTCCCTTGCTCAGCTCTTGAAACAGTTCACTCAACCGAGCGCATTGCCGTTTCCTGATCTCGTCCACGCTTGGGAATCGTCCCGTTGTCATGTTCTTCTTCGTTCACGGCCCTGGTTTATCCGCCGTCGTTCACTTGGCGGACTTGAGCGGCCTTCGGTGCCTTGCCGGCGGTCGGCGGTGGTTTGTAAAGCGTCACCAAGCAACCACCCAGGGCCGCCAGCAAGATGCCCGCGACGAATTGCCAGCGCAGCGCCCCGAGGCCACCGGCCGGCGGATGGACCATCATGACCACGATCGCGTTCACGATCGGCGCGCCGGCGAAGATAATCGACATCACCACGGTCGGCGAGCCCTTGGCGCCGAACGCCAGCAACACGCAGAAGGCTCCCGCCGCGCCGACAATCCCCGCCAACAAAGACCAAATCATCCCCTTGGCCGGGAAACTCCAGTCGGTTCCGCCGGCCACCAACAAGACCAGCGGCGCCACAACGGCCGTCAGAAAATACGCGAGCCCCACGAACAGGAACGCCTTATAACGCCCAAGGACCGGATCGGCCATCCCGGCCTGACCGGTGTGGAGAAAGACTCCGTAAAGCCCCCACGACACGACCGTCATCAAAGCGAATATCAACCACATCAACCCATGCTGATCAGCGCTGCCCGCTGGCATCGTGTATTTCCCCTTTTTACCCGCGAATCAGGCCCATCACGCTAAATGGAACCTCACTTCTGCCCGCCATGCGCGTGATGAGCGTACATTGAACGTCTTTCTACTCCGACGGAGCCGCCTCGATCATCCTGGTAAAGTTCTCCGGTATTTCGATCGATGTCATCCCGCTTCCATTCTCATCCAGTACCACGCAAACCGACGTGCACGTCCCTCGCGCGACTTCGACCTTTTGATCGCCTTCCAGTTTGCTGAATATCGACTCGTACAAGATCGACCTGGCCTTAACCGCGCGAACGACCAAGTGTATCTCGATCTCATCCTCGAAACGCACCGGCCGTTTGAATTGACAGCTCGCGTCCACGCGCGGCCAGCCGATCGTTTTCCCATCGACCTCCTGGTGAATCGATAGACCCAGCGAGCGGAAAAAGGCGTGCTCGGCGGCTTCCATGTAGCGAAAGAAGTTAGCGAAATGGACGATCCCGGCCATGTCGGTCTCCACGAACTCGACGCGGCGGGTGATCTTGAATTCGTAAGGCATTTCGTCGAGCCTCTCTCAGCCGCGAATCAACCGTATCGCGAAAATCATCCCACCCATTTCGATCACGCCCTTCGCGGGCCCATCATTCGTTCAGGCCACGGCCGTCCGATAGAACTCACCGATCTCCCGCGCCATGCGATCCACGCCGAACCCCTCGAAGACCGCCCGGCGCCCGCGCTCGGCATGGGCCCGGGCCCGGTCGGGATCGGTCAGCAGCGATTCAAGCGCGTCGGCCAAGGCCCCCGGGTCGTCCGGCTCGCAGAGCATGCCGCCGCCGGTCGCCTCGATCAATTCCGGAAACGCCCCATGGCGCGGCTGGACGACCGGAATCCCGGCGGCCAGGGCCTCGAGGACATAAAGCCCAAACGCCTCGCCATACGTTGCGGGCGTCGAGAAAACCGTCAGCCCTTTGAGGAACGCCAACTTCTCCACCCGCGTCATGTTCGGCGACCACTGGACCGCTTCTCCAAGCCCGTGCTCGGCGAGACGGCTTCGCAGGCCCTCGACGTACGGCTCATCGGCCGGGGTCATGCTGCCGCCGACGCGCAGCCGCAGGTTCCTCGTCCGCTCGCCCCGCCGCAGCTCAATGAACGCCTCGACCAGCGTCGTCAAGCCCTTGCCGTGCATCATCCGGGCCAGGAAGCCGACGGTGGGGGTCGCGGGCGGGGCGGCCGCCGGCTCATAACCCTCCAGGTCGATCCCATTGTAAATCACCCGCACGCGGGCCGGATCAAGGCCCAATCGCTCGCGCATCCGGTCCCCATAATAATGACTGACGGCGATAAATCCATCGATATCGCGGACCCGCTCGGCAAGGAGCTCCCAGGCCCGCTCGCGCCAGGGCTGGGCGAGCGAATCGAGAAACGCGTCCTCCCCGTGGAGCGTGCAGAAGACGGGGACACCGAGCTTGTGCTTGATCGGCCGCGCCAGCCCGGCCAGCAGTAAGTTGGCCAGGCTGACGAGCTGCGGCTTCTCCTCGCCCGCGAGCCAATCGAGCAGCCGGTCCAGTTCCTTGCGCTGCGGGCTCTGTTCCCCATGGAGCATCGCGAGCGTCATCTCGCCCAGGTCTTGGGCCCGCGTCATGTGGGTCTTGTTCGCCATCCAGCGCAGCAGGCCACGCGCGTCGAAGGCCCGATCCACCCAACGCGGTGTGTGGCGAAAGACCGAGAGCTTCTGTTGTAGGTAAACGTTGATGCCCCCGAAGAACAGCGGGCGCTCGCCGTCGGGCTCTTCCCCTTCGGCCAGGATCGGCAGGTACATGGGCAGGATGATGGCGTCGTGACCCAGCCGCCGCAACGCCGGCGCCAGCGCTTGATCGCGAATACAATTGCCGCAATGGAAATTGCCGGTGCCGGGCGTCAACAGGACGATTTTCATCGCGCCGGTTCCAGCGGGCGACCGTGTTCGAGCGGCTCCGGAATCCGGGCGAACTCCCCGACCGCTTTGAACAACTCCGCGAAATCTCGCGACAGGTTCCCGATCAGGCAATCGGTCAGGTCGCCCTTGAGGTGGGGGTGTTTCATCAGCACCGATTTGAACGTAAACGAAGGATCGTAGAAGGCGTAGACCAGCTTGCGCATCGCTTCGATCATCGCGACGAGCCGCCCGCCGTAGTCTTCGAAGCACTCGGCCGAAACGTCGCCCGCCCCCAGGGCCGCATCGACCGCGTCGGCGGCCATCTCGCCGCCGCGCAGGGCCAGGAACACACCCGACGAGAAAACCGGATCGAGAAACGCGAAGGCGTCGCCGGTCAACACCAACCCATTGGCCGCGCAGTGCCGCGAGCGATAGGAAAAGTCACCCGTCGCCCAGTAGCGCCCCACCTGCCGCGCCGGGGCGAGGTGCTCCTTGATCCACGGGTTGTTCTCGATCTCACGCCGCATGATCTCGCCGGGATCGCGCGCGTGGCGATAAAGATACTCGCGTTCGGCCACGATCCCGACGCTGACCTTGTCCTCGGGCAGGGGGATATACCAAAACCAACCCTTTTCGGGCAGGGAAGCGATGGTCGTCGCGCCTTCGTCGCGGCCGGGATCGCGCACGGCGCCTTCGAAGTACGTCCAGATTGAGACCTTGTTGAGTTCCGGATCGCGCCGGCGCCAACCGTGACGGACAATGGCAAACGCGTCGCGCCCGCTGGCGTCGATCGTAACCGGCGCATGGAATTCCTGCTCCTCGCCCGACTCGGCGCGCACCCTGACGCCGACGACGTCTTCGCCGTCCATGATCAACTCGCGCGCGGCGGTAGCCAAACGGACTTCGGCCCCATGCTCGCGCGCGTTGTCGAGCAACATGCGATCGAACTCGTCGCGCATCACCTGCCAGGTCTGGGACGCGGGATGATCCAGGTGTTCCGCGAAATAAAACGGCTGAGAAATCCGCCCATCCACGCCGGCAAACTGTACGCTGAACTTCTTGATGAAGCGCGAGGCCCTGAGCCGCTCGTTCATCCCGATCCGCTCGAGCGTGAAGTAACAATACGGGAGCAACGATTCACCGATGTGATAACGGGGAAAGCGCTCCTTCTCGAGCACGACGACCCGCTGGCCCTTCTGTGCAAGGACCGTCGCCGCCGCCGAACCCGCCGGCCCCCCGCCAATGACGATGACATCAAAACGATTGTTATCTGAGTCCACGCCCAACTCAACTCACCCACTCAAGGATCCCCCAACTCCGAACCAAGCCCTGAAAGGGCGACGGAAAAACCCAGCCTACTTCCCCTCGCCCCCGCCCCCCTCATCATTCACCGGCGGAAGCAATTCCACGATTTCCGCCATCGGTTCCCCGTTCATGTCCAAGATCGTGTTACAACGTCCATATAACGGCACCCCCCCTTCCAAACCCAACGCGTCCCTGATCAACGCATCCGGCTCAACCCTCAGGAACGCCGAAGGCCGGTTCACATGCCGCACGTGATACTCCTCCAAGATACTCCCCAGCGGCCGCCGGCAATGCTGGATCTCACGCTTCGCCGACTCATCGAAACGGTCCAGGTAAATGCGGATCGCGCCGAACTCCACCGGCGTCTCGTTCTCCCCAAGAACCAAAACCACCTGGCGTAGCAGCGATGACCCATTGAGCCGTCGCTGCAGAACCTTCAGGATGATCTTGCGCCCATGAAAATCTTCCAACGTCGGCGTCATATCGTTTTCATGCTCGAGCAACTTCCTCAAGGGCCGGGGAATATCGCCGGGACCAATTGTCTCAATCGACGGCAAGCCGCGATGCGCCAAGCCGTAGGTATCCGCCATGGGTCGCATGAGTTCGCCGAGCTGTTCGGTCGTTAGCTCCATTACGTGAATCACTCTCCTCGGTGTTGGGGCAGGAAGAACTCGCGCACCAACCAATCGACCTTGAGCAAGCCGTCGCGACTGAGGCACAGCGCATCGCCTTCGAGCCGCGCGAGGCCCATCTCGGCCAGCCGCTGAATCTGCTGGGCGAATCGACGCTCGACGTCCACCCCGAAGCGTTCCTGAAAATAGGACCGGCTGACCCGGCCCAGTTTAAACTGCAAAACAAGCTGTCGGATGAATTGCTCCTCCTCGCTGATGCCCAGGGCGCGGTGAATGGGCGGCTCCCCGGCGTTGACGCGATCGATGTAAGGCGCCAAATCCTTCTCGTTCTGCATGTGCACGCCGTTGACAAAACCGAACGAGGCGACGCCGATCGATAGGAGATCGGCCCCGGTCCATAGACTGTCGCGATAGACGAATCGCGCGCAGGCCGGGTCGCGGACGGCCGTGTAGGCGCTGGTGACCGCGTAGCCCGCCGCTTCAAGCGCCGCGAAGGCCTCGCCGACCCAGCGCCGTTTGGTCTCCCACTCGGCCACCGGCGCCAGCGTCTTGCCCGCCTCGCGCATCTGCTGATAGATCGTCGTGTTATAAGGCACTTCCATTTGATAGATCGTCACGCAGTCGGGGGCCAGCTCGATGACTTTGTCGATATTGCGCCGCCACAGCTCGTCGGTCTCGCCCATCATGCCGGCGATCAGGTCGATATTGATCTGCGGAAAGTCGATCGAGCGGGCGAACTCGTAAGCGCGGAATATCTCCTTGGAGCGGTGCGCCCGGCCGTTGAGTTCAAGGACCGAGTCGTCGAAGTGTTCGATCCCCAAACTCAATCGCGTGACGCCGATCTCACGGATCATGCGCAGCTTGGCCTCGTTGAGCGTGCCCGGCTCGCATTCAAACGTCACTTCCTCGGCCGCCTCCCAGCTCAGGCCGTCCTTGAGCGCGTCGGTCAACCCCCGCAACTGGCTGGGCGAGAGATACGACGGCGTCCCCCCGCCGAAGTATACGAAACGCGGCGTGCGCCCGCCGACGAACGGCTTGGCCGCGAGCATCCGAAACTCCCGCTCCAGCGCGTCCAGGTAGGCGTTGATCTCCGAGGCGTTCTTGTCAGTGTAAACGCGGAAGTAACAGAAGTGGCAGCGCCGGCGGCAGAACGGGATGTGGACGTAGAGACCCAAGGGCCGCCGCGGGTCGGGCGGCCTTTCGAGCACCGCCAGCGCCTCGCCGACGCGCTCGGGCTTCCAAAACGAAAACGGCGGGTAGTTGGAGACGAAATAATTACCCGCCTGCGTCTGGGCCGGCTCCACGGCGGGCGAGGCGGGTGTTGCGTCGGGACTCATGGGCATTTCACGCGGATGGGTTCAGGTCCCTTCGTCCTCATTTGGCGCTTGAGCCGAACGGCTCGCGGCCCGGGCCGAATTCTGCTCGGCGCCGAACGCATAGACGTAACCGTCGAGCGAGCCGACGACGACAACCCCCCGGCTGACGGCAGGCGAGGCCTCGATCGCGTCCCCTATTTCATACGACCAGATTTCGCGGCCATCGGCTAGGCCCACGACGTAAAGCCGGCCGTCGTCGGAGCCTACAACCACCTTATCGCCGCAGATGACCGGCGAGCTGTTGACCTCGCCGCCGGTCTTGAACTTCCAAATCGGCTTGCCGCTACGCCGGTCGACGCAATGCAGGAACTTATCGCGCCCGCCGAAGACAACCCGCTCCGCATCGACCGCGGCCGACGAGAAAAACGGGTAGGGCTTGTGCGTGTATTCCCATTCGATCTTGTCGGCGTCGAGATCCACGGAGAGGAACGCGTTGTTGTAATGCCCGATATAAGCGCGCCCCCCGGCCAGCGCGACCGACCCGGCGATATACGCCCCCGCCTCGACCGCCCCCGCCCGCTTGCCGTCCGCCAGCGACACGACGTGCACAAACGCGTCGCACCCCCCGAAGACCGCCCGTCCGCCGGCCACCGCGGGCGAGCCGTTGATGAAATTGTCGGTCGAATAGGTCCACAGATGCTCGCCGTCGGCGGCCCGCAGGCCATAAAGTTTGCTGTCGTAGCTGCCGAAGATGACGGTGGCGCCGTCCGTGGTGGCGTCGTCATGCCAATTGGCGCCCCCGAGGATGCGATTGTTGGCCGGAAAGTCCCACAGCTTCTTCCCCGACGCGGCATCGAGACAATAGAACACCCCATCGGACGAACCGACGTAAACCCGCCCGCCCATGACCAACGGCGGCGCCTCGACCGCCCCCTCGGTGGCGAACGACCAGCTTTTCTCGCCGCTCACGAGCCCGAGCGCGTAAAGGCTCCCGTCATCCGACCCGACGAAGACCCGCTCACCCACGATCACCGCCGAAGACCGCACTGGCTCCTCGGTCTTGAACCGCCACAGGAATTCCAACTCATCAGGCAACGCCCCCTCGGCCCGCCCCGTCAACGCCGCATCGCCGCGAAAGATCGGCCAATCGGCGGCGGGCCGGATTTCGGCCGGGGCGAGATCGCCCTCAGCCCGCAAACCGTCCGGCGAGCACGTTCCGAATGCGAAAACCAGGCAAACGGCCACCGCGAAACGGGTAGAGAATGGTGATGAAAGTTGCCGGGGTCGAAGACGCTCCACGCCCCAGTGTCGCACACCAGGCGGGAGGCGCGCAATCATTTTAGTACCTGTACGTAATACCCTCGATCCAGCCGGGTGATCGCCCTCGATCAGTACGCCGTCCATGTCCTCACGGCGCACATCCACGGATCCCCAGAAACCGGTGTCGATCCAATAGGTGCCTCCACGCATTCGACCGGGGTAGGGCTGGCCGACAGTGAAAGTGAGCTCATACGTACGCTCAAACGTACCCCCCGAGGCGCCACTCTCGCCGCCGCCACGACGACCGCGCAGACCGTCGGCTTGGCACTCCAATGCTTCTTCATATCCGTCACCCCCTGAAATCCGGCTCATGCAAGCCGGGGCTCGCTCCGATTCCTCCAGCCTTTAACAACCATTGTATACCACTGAACCTCTCGGTCAAGAATCCTCGCGGCGACTTGTGCCCTCAAGGCCCCGGGCGCATCTTGACACTACTACCGATTGGTGAGGGAATGGGGGGTGCCTGGGTGTCGGCCAGGAAGGTCGCGATAGCCGGGTCCGCCCTCGGCATCGGGTCCGGACCGTGGCGATGACATGCGGGGATTGCTTAGTCAACATGAGGCCCCAGGGACCCTTCCGCTGATGCACCCCCTCCGAGATCGGCGGGGCGCGGGCCGGACTCCCCCGCCCCGGGGCCCCTCAAACCCTGTCGGTTTTCGCTTGATCATTCCCCCCGATTGATGTAACAAACAGGCGTTCCATAGGGCCAAGCGTCCTCCGCCGAGGGCCACGCGAAACACCCCCATCGAGGTCAAACACCGATGAACATGACACCGAAGGTTCCCATTCGATCACGCCGTTGGTCCATGGCGTGCATGACGTCCCTGGTTCTTGCGGCACTGGTGATCTCCCCCATGGAGAGCCAGGGGCGACGAAAGAGCGTCCAAGTTCGGCGCATGGACGTCGAACCGCTCTCCCCGCAAAAGATCGACCGGCTCGGCGACAAGACGCGACTCTATTACCAAAAGGCCCTGGGCTCCATGGACCGGATCAATTATCCATTGGCCCTCGGCTTTCTGGATCGCGCGGTCCAGTCCGCCCCCGATGACGTCTACTTGCGTTTTAACCTGGTCCGGCTCGCCCATTATCTGGGGGACACGCGCGTGGGCTCCGATTCCATCCAATACTATGACATCACCGAGGAGAACTTGCGCGAACTGGAGAAGGCGCCGCAACTCAACGAGCGTGAGAAACGGCGGACGCGCGAGGCCATCGCGTTGGTCGTCGAGTTGCGCAGGGCCGTCGCCGAACGCGATGAGAAGCGCAAGAAAAACGGACGCGAGCTGGCCGACGAGCTCAGAGAGGAAATCTATCGAGATCTCGAACCCGAAGGCGAAGAGGAAAGCCTGAAAGGCAAACGGGAGAAGCAACTGCGGCAGATGTCCCAGGAAGTCCAGCGATCCTCCGGTAGAGGCGGGGGCGGGGGCGGCGGCGGCGGCGGCGGCGGAGCAGGTTCGATGGGCGCTCCGATGATGGGCGGCGGCGGCGGCTCAGGCGGGGGGGGGGGCGGCGGTGGAGCCTTTCGATGACCGCTTGACGAACGCCGGCATCATGGACTGGCTCCCAAGCCCGACACGACCAACGATTCCCAACTTGAATTGCGACACTCGAGAATCCTTACGGGCGAGCCGGCTCACCCCTTAAGTGGCGCGGGGCATGGTTCGCGGCCGATGGGAGGTCTCAACGTAAGACCGACGGCGACGTGGGTCAAAGCAACACGACAGGACGTTAAACCACCCCGATGAAGATGATCGTCGCCGTCATCAAGCCGTTCAAACTCACCGAAGTCAAAGAGGCCCTCAGCAAAATTGGCGTCAACCGGATGACCGTCTCGGAGGTCAAGGGCTACGGTCGCCAGAAGGGGCACGCCGAGTTCTACCGGGGGACGGAATACCAGATCGATTTTGTCCCAAAACTGCGGTTGGAGATCGCCGTGGACGAGGATGAGACCGACCGCGCCGTCGAGGCGATGCGTCAGGCCGCGCGGACCGGCTCGATCGGCGACGGCAAAATCTTTGTCCTGCCGCTCGAGGACGCCGTCCGTATCCGCACCGGCGAGCTGGGCCCCGATGCCCTCTAAGCGTTCGCGCCGACCCCATTGAACCGGTGTTGCACCCCGTATCCAGAGCACCCCATCCATGAGCGCAACCAAGCAAGGACTCATTGCCGCCCTTAAGCAATGCGCCGTCCTGATGGAAGTGAGCGGCGAGAATCCTTTTCGCTGCCGGGCCTATGAACAGGGCGCGCGCGTAATCGAAGGCCTCGAGGGCGAACCGGCCGACTGGATCGAGCAAGGCCTGTTGGCCAAGACCAAGGGCATCGGCAAAGGCCTGGGCGAGAAGATCGAGGAGTGGGTCGAGAGCGGTCGGCTCGAGATGCTCGAGGAACTCCAGCGCAAGGTTCCCGCGGGCCTGCTCGAGATCGAGAACATCCCCGGCGTCGGCCCCAAGAAGACAAAGCTGCTGTGGGGGGAAATGGGGATCGATACCCTGGAAAAGCTGGAGGCGGCGGCTGGGGATGGTTCGCTGGCCGAACTGCCCGGCTTTGCCAAGCGGACCGCCGAGAAGATCCTGGCCGGCATCGAGCAGCGCCGCCGCTACTCCGAGCGTCACAGTCTCGAGTTGGCGACGCTTGCCGCCAAGGCGATCCTCGAACGGCTCCGGCCGCTGCCGCGGATCGGGCGCATCGAGCTGGCCGGCAGCCTGCGGCGCTCGCGCGAAACGGTCAAGGACCTCGACATCGTCGCCACCAGCACCGACCCCAAGCCGGTGATGCGGGCCTTCGTGGAGACGCCCGGCGTCGAGTCGGTGATCGCCCACGGGGAGACCAAAAGCTCGATCCTGCTCGAGGGCGGCCTGGCCGTCGACCTGCGCGTGGTCGAGGCCGATCAGTTCGCCGCGGCGCTCAATTACTTCACCGGCAGCAAGCAGCACAACACCGCGCTGCGGGCGCGGGCCAAACGGATGGGTTATAAGCTCAACGAATACGGCCTGTTCCCCGACACCGATAAATCCAACCTCAAGCCGCTGCCCACCCCCGACGAAGCCGCCCTCTACGCCCACCTCGGCCTGGCGTGCATCCCGCCTGAACTGCGCGAGGACATGGGCGAGATCGAAGCCGCCGAGCAAGACAACCTGCCCGAACTGCTCACGTCCGCGCAGATGATCGGCGTCCTGCACTGTCACACTAACTACAGCGACGGCCGCAACACCCTGATCGAGATGGCCACGGCCTGCCACGAGGCCGGATACAAGTACCTGGGCGTCTGCGACCACAGCCAAACGGCCGCCTACGCCGGCGGGCTCAAGCCCGAAGACGTCGCGCGCCAGTGGGACGAGATCGACCGGCTGAATACGAAGTTCAAAGGTTTCCGGATCCTTAAAGGCATCGAGTCCGATATCCTTGCCGATGGCTCGCTCGATTACGAAGATGACCTGCTGGAAGGATTCGATTTGGTCGTCGTCTCGATCCACGGTGGGATGAACATGGGCGAAGGCGAGATGACCGATCGCATTTGCCGGGCCCTGGAGCACCCGGCGACGACGATCCTCGGCCACCCCACCGGCCGGTTGCTCCTGCGTCGCGAACCCTATGCCGTCGATCTGGAACGGGTGCTGGAGACGGCCGCCAAACACCGGGTCGTCGTCGAGATCAACGCCAATCCCTGGCGCCTGGACCTGGACTGGCGTTGGATTCGCCGCGCGCGGGCGATGGGTTGCCGGTTCGCGATCAACCCCGATGCCCACGATACCGCCGGCCTGAAGCATATCCCGCTGGGCGTGGGCATCGCCCGCAAAGGCTGGCTCGGCCCCAAGGACGTGATCAACACCAAGCCGCTCAATGCGTTCAAATCCTGGCTGGATAAGCGCAAGACATCAAAACGGATCGAGGAGGCCGCCGCCCATGAGAGCTGATGCGTACGCTTCGGGAAAAGAGGCCGGACGCGGGGCCACCGCCGAACAAAACGAAGGAGTAATCATACCAACCATGTCTAAGCGACGCGCGATCGTGAGTGTATCGGACAAGACGGGGATCGTTGATTTCTGCCGCGGCCTCGTCGATTTAGATTTTGAAGTCATCTCGACCGGAGGGACGCTGCGGACCTTGACCGAAGGGGAAGTCAAGGCGCGCCAGGTCTCCGACGTCACCGGTGTCCCCGAGATCCTTGATGGGCGCATCAAAACCCTCCACCCCGGCATCTTTGGCGGCATCCTCGCCCGACGCAACCTGGCCGGCGACATGGCCACGCTCGAGGAGCACGGGATGGAACCGATCGACGTGGTGGCCGTCAACCTCTATCCGTTCGCCGAGACGCTGAGCAAACCGGGCGCGACCCGCGAACAGATCATCGAACAGATCGACATCGGCGGCCCCTCGCTCATCCGCGCGGCGGCCAAGAACCACCAGGACGTCTACGTGATCGTCGACCCGGCGGATTACGAGAAGGTTCTCGACGCCTTGCGCGCGCGCCGGGAAGCCGATTATTCGGTGCTGAGGCGCTCCCTGGCCGCCAAGGTCTTCACGCACACCAGCCAATACGACCAACTGATCAGCGATTATATGGCGTCGCTTGGCGAGGCGCCCTCTGGCGAGACCCCCGCCCCCAAGGCGCAATCCGACTTGCCCGAGCGACTGGTTTTGGATTGGCCGCTGCGACAGCGGCTCCGCTATGGGGAGAATCCGCATCAGCGCGCCGCCTTCTACGCCGATCCCGACTGCCCGCCCCCCTCGATGGCCCACTGCGCCCAGCTCCAGGGCAAGGAGCTGTCCTATAACAATTACCTGGACGGCGAAACGGCCCTGGAGATGGTGCGCGAGTTCGAGGAGCCGGCCTGCGTGATCCTCAAGCATCTCAATCCATGCGGGGCGGCGGTGGCCGCGTCGTGCTCCGAAGCCTACGACCTGGCCTTCAAAGGTGACCCCGTCTCCCCTTTCGGCGGCATCGTCGGCCTCAACCGGCCCGTTAACGGCGAACTGGCGGCCAAGCTGGCCGAAATTTTCCTCGAGGTCGTCATCGCCCCTGGGTTCGAGGAGGACGCGCGCCAGGTCCTGGAGAAAAAGAAGAACCTGCGCCTATTGGAGACCGGCCCGCTCCCGACGCTCGCGCCACGCATGGCCTACAAGTCGGTCGCCGGCGGGATGTTGGTTCAGGAGTCGGATACTGCTGACACTCCCGACGCGGAACTCAAGGTCGTCAGTAAGGCGCAGCCCACCGATGAAGACTGGAAAAGCCTGCGCTTCGCGTGGACCGTTTGCAAGTGGGTCAAATCCAATGCCATCGTTTACACGGTCGGCCGCCGAACCGTCGGGATCGGTGCGGGCCAGATGAGCCGGATCGACGCGGCCCGCTTCGGCCTGCAAAAGGCCGGCGGCCGTATCCCGGACGGCTACATGGCGTCCGATGCGTTCTTCCCCTTTCGCGACGTGGTCGACCTCGCGGCCAGCGCCCAGGTGCGCGGCATCATCCACCCCGGCGGCTCGATCCGCGACGACAAGAGCATCGAGGCGGCCAACGAACACGGGATGATCATGGTCTACACGGGGATGCGGCACTTCAGGCATTAGGCCCGCCGCAAATGGGTGAGTGCCACGCCCAAGCCGCTTATCCAATGATGCCTCGGGCCGCCTCGCTCGATGGACCCTCGGAGGGCATTCCATCCGACACATTGGATTTCGGGCTTCGGGTTTTGGGGCTGATGTGATTTATTCTTGGACGGGAGAGTCGGCCGATGAGCAGCACGAACGCCTTGGTCGGGATCGTCATGGTCTCGCGCGACGAAATGGAACCCATGCGCCCCGCGCTCAAGCTGCTCGACCGGTTGGGTTGCCCTTACGAGGTTTTGCTCGGCTCGATCTGGACGGACCCCGACCGGCTGATTCGCTGGGCGGCCGGAGCCGCCGCCGCCGGGCTGCGCGTTTTGCTGGCCGCCGCCGGGACCGCGCCGCAACTTCCCGGGCTGCTGGCCGCCGCCACGCGCCTGCCGGTCATCGCTGTGCCCCTGGCACTCTGTTCGTTTAAGGAATCCGAGGCACTGCAACTCGCGCTGGCGACCTCGCCGGCGGCGCCGGTGGCCGCCGTCGAGCCGGGCGCGGCCGAAGCCGCCGCGCTGTTGGCCGTGCGCCAGTTGGCCACCGCGGACCCCCGATGGATCGGCCCCCTCGAAACCTACCGGCGCGGCGCGACTGAGCAAACCGAACGGGACCACCAGGCCCTTCAGGATGAGCTTTCGCGGTTCGATGCCGCCGCGCAGCCGCCCGCGGCCACCCCCCAGGACAACAACGGCGACCGCGAGCAAGGCGAACGAGGGTCGCGCACAACGCAGACTGAAGCCACTGGCATCCCACCCACCAGCCGGAGAGGTGATCTCGAAGCGGCCGCGCCTCCCGAACCGGAACAAGCCCCCGTTGAGATTCACCCCGTGAACCTGGATCGTCCCCTGACCGGGAGGGTCGTCGGCGCAGCGAAACGCAAGCTGCCCGATGAGTCGCCCCTGCCCCCACCCGCTCGTCGTCTGGGCCGCCACCGGATCGATCCGGACGACCCGGAGTACGGGACGATCGAGGAGGCCGTCGATTGTCTGTTGGAGGGAGGCGTCGTGGCCCTGCCGACCGACACCGTCTATGGCCTGGCAGTCGATGCCACCAACATCCGCGCCGTCGAACGGCTCTACCACGTCAAGGGTCGCGATCGCGATAAGCCGCTGGTCCTGATGGTCGATTCGTCCAAGCTGCTGGGGGCGATCGCCCGCAACCTGACGGTTGACGTGCGCAGCCTGATGGAGGCATTCTGGCCCGGGCCGCTCACGATCGTCTTTCAGAAGCGTCCGGGGAATTTTATGCACGTCAGCCCGACCGCCTCGATCGGCGTGCGTCTGCCGGATCACTCGACGCCCCTGGCATTGGTCCAGACGTTGGCCCGACCGATCGCCTGCACTTCGGCCAACTTATCGGGCCAACCCGAGATCCTTTCGGCCGACGAGGTCGAGCAAGTCTTCGCGGAGCGGATCAATATGATCCTCGACGGCGGAGTCCTGGCCACCGCTCCGGCTTCGACCGTGATCGACGTGACGGCGGACCCGTACCGGATCCTCCGCGCCGGCTCGGTCAGCCAGGAGCAACTGGCCGCCCTGCTCGGCGACAAGCTGGAGTTGGAGCTTTGACGCCCGGGGTGGGCCTAATGCAAAATTTGACCCTCGGATCACCATTGTCCGAGGGCGAGATCAATCAAATCAGAGGAGAACGACGATGAATCATTGGCGGATGATGTTGGTCAGCCTAACGGCGCTGACCCTACTGAGCGGCTGCGCTCATATCCCGGGAGAAACGGACCTGAGCGACGTGGCGCGCGATGCCAACCTCGGCAATGTCACGACCGGGGACGGCACGTACGAGGACTACACGGCGACGGGTCATTATACGGGCACCGAGGTCGGCATCGGCCTGGGCCTTCCAATCCTGAACATCAAATTCAAGGAGTTTTACCCCGCCCGCACCAACGAGGACCTGCTGACCGACGTGGCGCGCGCCGCCAGTTCCGACGGCGCCGATGGGATGATCAACGTGACGCCCACCAGAACCTGCTTTACCGGCTTCCCATTCTTCATCCTGGGTGTCTACGTCGATCAGGCGGAGGGGACCGGGATCGCGATCAAATAGGAGTGTGATGTCAGATTAGGGAGTCAACTCCGCTTCGATGCAGGGTTCCCGTTCTGGATGATGATCGGCTCTCGGCTCCCGTCCCTCGTCCTCGTAATCGTGATTGGCCTTATCATTGAGTCCCTACCCGCTCGTGGCCCAAGAAGAAGACCGATTACGAGGACGAGGGGCGAGAGCCGAGAGCCGACCCGCGGGGTGCGCTGGGCGTCAACCCCATCATCGAACGGATTGCGTGGTGATTCAACCATTTGGAGACGCGTCGGCCGGGCCTCCGCCGCAATCCCGTCACCCTTCGCATTCCCACCTCTGAGACACACCCTCAAATAGCCCGACGCGAATCAGCGGTGCCACGTCGATGTTTCTTGTAATGTTCACGCCATGCGTTTCGATGTCCTGACGATCTTCCCCGAGATTTTCAAATCGCCCCTGCGCGCGAGCATCCTCGGCAAGGCCATCGAGGCCGGCAAGATCGACTGCCGCCTCCATAACATTCGCGACTGGACGACCGACAAGCACCACTGCACCGACGGTGCTCCGTATGGCGGGGGCGGCGGGATGCTGATGTTGGCGGAGCCGCTCTTGCGTGCGATCGGGGACGTGCGCGCGCGGGCCGAAACAGCACTCGGCAACCGTCCGCCCCTGATTCATCTGAGTCCTCAGGGCGAACCGCTCGGCAGTCCATTGATCGAGCGTCTCAGTGGTTTTCCCGGCATGCTCCTGCTGTGCGGTAGTTACGAGGGAATCGATGAGCGGGTCGTCGAACTCGAGGTCGACCATGAGGTCTCGATCGGCGACTACGTGCTGACCGGCGGCGAACTGCCCGCGTTGGTCCTTATCAACGCCGTGGCCCGCCGCATCGAGGGCGTCCTCGGCAACCCCAACTCCGCCCCCAACGATTCCTTTGAAAACGGCCTACTCGACTTCCCCCACTACACCCGCCCCGAGCAGGTCGACGGCCTGGCCGTCCCACCGATCCTGCTTTCGGGTCATCACGCCAACATCGAGCAGTGGCGGCGGCGCCAGTCGCTGGAGCGGACGGCCCGCCGCCGCCCCGACATGCTCGCCCGCGCGCCGCTCACCGACGAAGACCGCCGGTGGCTGGCCGAGCAGGACCTTTGGCCACCCCCCGGCCCCGAGGGGAAGCGTTCGTGTTAAGTATCGCGCTGGTCCACTATCCGGTGGTCAACAAAGAGGGCCGCGTGGTGACCACTTCGATCACGAATTTCGATATCCACGACATCGCCCGCGCGGCCTGCACCTATGGGGTCGCGCGATACTACATCGTCACGCCCGTCGAGTTGCAGCGCCAGTACGCCCGCAGGATCATCACGCATTGGATCGAGGGTTCGGGCGCCGAGCACAACCCAACCCGCACCGAAGCGCTCACCAACGTGGAACTCATGACCGACCTGGCGGCCGTGGGCGAGGCCATCGAACGAGATTTCGGTCGGCCGCCGCTGTGGGTCGCGACCTCAGCCCGGCCGTTCGCCAACCCGATTGCCTGCGGCCGGCTGCGCGAGATGCTCGGCAACGACGCGGAACCTGTCTGCCTCATCTTCGGCACCGGCTCGGGCCTGCATGCCCAGATCATCGAAGACGCCGATTACGTTCTGGAGCCGATCCGTGGTCCCAGGGACTACAACCACCTCTCGGTCCGCTCCGCCGTCTCGGTTTACCTGGATCGGCTGCTGAGCGTCGAGAGCCCTGCTTCCTAAACCTCGGGCCCGGCGGGAATCAGTTTTCCGGTCGTCCTCGACCCCGAAGGGGGCCAATGTGATTAGCCGTGGGTGCAATCCACGGTTCGCGGTCCCAAACTCGCGACAACCCTGAAAATTCTGTGGGTTGTACCCGATGAGGTCGGCGAGGGAGACCCCTGATGAACTTGAATCCATATATGCGTTCAGGTATCGTGGTGAAAGAACTGGACCAGTGAATCGGTCCGGTTGGCATCCGTTGAAAAGTCGCCGCCGAGGATCGAGATGGAGACGTATGATTCCCCAATAGCGCGGAAGTTCGCCGAAAAATTCCCTAAATCCAGGGCCCTTTACGAGCGGGCGAAGAAAGTTTTTCCCGGTGGCGTGACCCATGACGTCCGCTACGTACATCCCTATCCCATCTCGATTGACCGCGCCCAAGGCTCTCGCAAGTGGGACGTGGACGGGAACGAGTACGTTGATTACTTCGGGGGGCACGGGGCGTTGTTGCTCGGGCACAATCACCCGGCCGTCGTCGAGGCCGTGCGGGAACAGCTCTCCAAGGGCACCCACTTCGGCGCGTCGCATGAGCTGGAATTGCAATGGGCGGAACTGATCACGCAAATGGTCCCTTGCGCCGAGAAAGTGCGCTTCACGAACTCCGGCACCGAGGCCAGCCTGTTGGCCCTGCGCGTCGCCCGGGCCTACACGGGCAAGAGCAAGATCCTGCGCTTCGAGAGCCACTTCCACGGATGGCACGACCAAGTGGCCTTCGCCTCGACGTCGCATTTCGACGGGACGATTCCGGCGGGAATCACGCGCGAAACGACGCGTAGCGTTGTCCTTTGCGCGCCCAATGATCTGGACCAGGTCAAGCAGGCCCTCGCGAATGATGAGGACATCGCCGCGGTCATCATCGAGCCCACCGGGTCGACGTTTGGCCAGGTTCCGACCGGCGGCAAGTTCCTGGCTCAATTGGGGGAACTGACGACGCAACACGGCGTCTTGCTCATCTTCGATGAGGTCATCACGGGATTCCGCGTCGCGCCGGGCGGGGCGCAGGAGATCTACGGGATCACGCCGGACTTGACCCTGCTGGCCAAAGCGATGGCGGGAGGCTTCAACGGTGGTGCCGTCGTGGGCCGGGCCGACGTCATGGACGTGATGACCGTGCGCGAGGACTCCCAATGGAACCGCGAACGCCGCGTGGCCCATCAGGGGACGTTTAATTCAAATCCGATCTGCGCCGCCGCCGGATTGGCCACGCTCAAGCTGATCGCCTCGACCGACATTACCCAAAAAGCGACTCAAAATGCCGAGACATTGCGAAACGCGCTCAATGAGGTTATCCGTGAACAAGGGGTCAATTGGCTGGTATACGGGGAGTTCTCCGGCTTCCATATCTTTGCCAACCACGAAAACAGGGACATCACGATCGAGGATATCTATTCGAACCGGGTTCATTACACGATCCTGAAGGGCGGAACTCCGCCGGCGGTCATCTTCAAGATCCGCGCGGGTTTGATCGTCGGGGGCGTGGACGTCGTCGCGTGGCCCGGCGGTTGGGTGTCGGGCGTGCATTCCGCTGAAGACATCGAGGAGACCGCCGCGGCCTTCCGGCAATTGCTGGTGATGGTGAAAGAAGAGGCCCTATTGGTCTAGGACGAGGCCTTCGGCTTGACCGCTTGATTCCGCTATCGGCATTCATTGTTCAGTACACATGACCGACGTTTGATCGCCACGAGGACCTCGCGCGCGTCGTCGGGGAGGGGAAGGCAGGGATGCGGAAAGTTCTTCGGATTCATCCCGATGACGACCTCATGGTTGCCCTGCGCAACCTCTCGAGGGGGGAACATATCCACGAGGATGGTGTTTCTCTGGAGCTTCGGGACCCCGTTCCCGCCAAACAGAAGTTCGCGATCCGTCATATCCCGGCAGGGGGGGTCGTGCGGATGTATGGCGTGCTCGTCGGCCGGGCCGTCGACGACCTGAGCGCGGGCGAGCGGCTCACGCCAAGCCGCATCCGCCACGACTCCGAATCTTTTCACTATCGAGCCGAACACCGGGCGTGGTCACCCCCGGAGGTCGCCGCCTTGTCGGAGCAGACCTTCGACGGCTATTGGCGCGACGACGGAAAAGTCGGGACAGCCAACCACTGGCTGGTCGTTCCGCTGGTATTTTGCGAGAACCGCAATCTTGACTACCTCAAGCAAGCCCTGGTCAAGGAACTGGGCTACTCGACCGCCCAGGCTTATCAACGGCATGTCCGGGAGTTGATCGAGCTTTACCGGTCGGGAAAGGGCCCGCAAGAATTGTTGGCTTGGGAGCCGGGCCAACAGGGCGGCTCGGGAACGCGGCAACGCCTCTTTCCCAATGTCGACGGCGTCAAGTTTCTCGCCCATTCGCTCGGATGCGGTGAGACGAACGAGGATTCACGTGAATTATGTGGTCTGCTGGCCGGGTACATCACGCATCCCAACGTGGCCGGCGTCACGGTCCTCAGCCTGGGGTGCCAGAAGGCCCAGAGGGCGATGATCGAGGAAGAAATCCACCGCCGCTGCCCCGAGTTCAGCAAACCCTTCCTTTTTTTCGAGCAGCAGAGGAGCCGTTCGGAGCGAGACATGCTCACCGAGGCCGTCAAGCAGACGTTCGTGGGTCTGATCGGGGCCAACGAACTGCGGCGGCGGCCCGCCGGGCTGGACCGACTCGTGGTCGGCATGGAGTGCGGCGGCTCCGATGGGTTCTCGGGCATCTCGGCCAACCCGGCCATGGGTTACACAAGTGATCTTATTGTGGCCCTGGGTGGCGCGGTTATCCTCGCTGAATTCCCTGAGTTATGCGGCGTGGAGCAGGACCTCATCGATCGGTGCGTCAACCAAGAGGTGGCGCAGCGGTTCATCGAGCTGATGACCGGATACGAAGCGCAGGCCCGGGCCGTCGGGTCGAATTTTGATGTCAATCGATCTCCGGGAAACGAGCGCGAGGGCCTGTTGACGGGGGCCATGAAATCGGCGGGGGCGGCCCGCAAGGGGGGAACGTCGCCCGTCACCGACGCTCTCGATTACCCTGAGTGGGTAACCCAACCGGGACTCAACCTGCTGTGCACTCCGGGCGGCGACGTGCAGTCAACCACGGCGATGGCGGGGGCGGGGGCCAATCTGCTTATCTTCTCCACGGGTCTGGGGACGCCCACCGGGAACGCCGTGGCGCCGGTGATCAAGGTTTCATCCAACACGTCGTTGGCGCGGCGGTTGCCGGACATCATCGATTTCGATGCCGGGAGAATCGTCGGGGGCGACCAGGCGATCGAGCAAGCGGGTCGGGATCTCCTGAACTTGTGCGTCGAGGTAGCTGGCGGACAAGTCACGCCCAAGGCCGTCGAGCTCGGGCAGGATGATTTCATTCCCTGGAAACGCGGCGTCTCGCTCTAAGCCCCCTTCTCCAATTCAGACCGCTCGGATTCACTGATTCTTCACTTCACAAATAAAATGGGCCCCGGCATCGCGCGATGCCGGGGCCCTAGATCAATCCTCAGAGTTGCAAGGGTTACTCAACCAGGAACGAACCCAACTCCACCGGAATTTTGTCGGCGTCTTCGACCAGCAACAGGTAGTCGACGACGAACACGTCATCCGCATCGCCCGCCGCGCGGTTGTTCACCCCGACGTCGGCGCCATTGGACGGCACGCATAGGTTAACAGGCCGTTGGGATCCGACGCGGGCGTGATGTCCACCCAACCGACGCTCGGTATAGCGGTGACCGTATTCTTGACCGCCCCGTCGTTATAGAACAGGCTGATGGCCGCCGTGCCGTCCCCGTCCGAGTCGTCGATGCACATCAGCAACGACTGCGGCTGACCCAGATTGACCGACTGGCCGGTCGCCAGGTCGTTGTCGGCGTTGAACACCCGGTTCGAGAAG
>CAUZJO010000038.1:0-32915 GCA_963580245.1 Candidatus Sumerlaeia bacterium
AATCGCGTTGTTGCTTCACGTCGCCGATGGAGACTGGCATCAGGAAATAACTGATCATGAAGTCGAGCGAGCGATCAAGATCGCCGAGTGCTTCACGGCCCATGCCCAGCGCGCGGAGATAATTCTGGCGGACGATGCGCTCGCCTCCAAAGCGTAAAAGGTCTGGCAATGGATCGTGAAAAACCGCGAGAAATTCTCTCAAGACGCCTTGAAGCCACGGGACATATGCCGAAGCGGCGTTGCGGGGCTTACGCGGACCGCCGATCTCGATCCTGTTCTTGAGGAGTTGGCCGAGCGCAGCTGGCTACAAAACCTTGGTGGAACCTGGCTTATCCGCCCCAAGGAGGAGTGCTGAAATGGTTGTCGGGTTTGTCGGGTCGTGTCGGGTAGGCACCCGACAACGTGTTGGGTCCGTAAGTCCAATGGTATCAGTTCGGGAAGATTTCGGGGTAGGGCGTTGTCGGGTTAGTCGAGTGGTCTCTAAGATGTGTTCTAGAGAAATTATTCATATATAAACAATATGGATTTCACACCTATTCCGGAGGAAAAATCATATCTGTTACCCCCCCCCTGATTTACCCGACAACCCGACAACTGAACAGGTTGCCCTATCTCGACCACGCATTCGCTTGCTGCGCCAGCGTGAAAACGGCTGCGACGGTGACAAAACCTGATCTTCGAAAGCATCACCGCATCCTAGTGACCACGAGGCCCATGACAGAGCTGTGCCCGTGGGGGTTTCGTCGCAGTTTCAGAACGGCGACGCAATCAACCCCTTGTGATGAGACGCAGGACGTTGCGAGGTAACGAAATGGATTTATTGAACGAGGGAGATAGCACCACGACGACGGGTGGAGAGACGGCATCCAGGCCGCCCGCAACCCTCTCCGCTGTCGCACTCATGGACGCGGTCGAGGAGCACGACACCTACTTCCAGCTGCCCTGCCCGGCCGGCAGCGACGCTGGTTGTATCCTCTTTCAGAAGAACTGCTGGACGTGGAGCCACCTACGGATGCTGGAGAGCCGGAAGAGATTGAACCGGACCCGTGGATTATTTGAGAAAGCAGCGATGACCAAGATCGATCCCCACACTTTCTACACCCGTGAAGAGCTGATCGAGATGCTCAAACCGCTCGGCATTAACGCGGACGGCTTTATATCGCGAATCAAGCCGGCCAAGCGGTTTCGCTGCGCGTGGTGGGGGCAAGACCTGATCGACGCGATTGAGGAAGCGCCACGCCTGGGTGGGCACCAGGTCGATGCGCCTGCGCTGCCGGAGAAGAACAACGGAAAAAGTCGCAGGCAGGGTCGGAATGATGACAGTTCGCTGGCCCCCTTACGTGAAATTATGACAGGTCGTAGTCAGTAAATGTGCATGTTCACCCCTATAAATACCGATTTTGACCCCGCAAGAAGTCAGTAAATGTATATGCATACCCCTACAAATTGACTATCTAAACACCGTAAATTGATCTACTATATACTCCATCAGAGGCCACGCCCATGCAACATAACGCAGTCACTTCCTCCTCGGGCCCGCAACCGGCTCGACGCCCGTTCTCGGCAAGCCGGCCCGGGAAGGAGGTGCAAGTGAACGTGAAGAAACCGGCGCGATTCAAGATTGGGATCGTATCCGTTAAAGAAGGGCGGACGCCTAAGGCGGGTCGTTCGTTCTGGGAGCTTCGTTATACGGATCCGCCGACCGGACTCGAAGCCAAGCGGCGGGTGTCGGGGCTGAGCAGGGATGAGATTCGGGCTATGGCCGAACATCTTACTGCCCAGACGATTGAGTTGCGAAACACCCTTGATGCAACGCGGCGAGATAGGGCACAACGCGGTATGAAGTTCGTGAGGTGGCTTGGGGTGCATTACCCAGCGGTGAAGACGTGGGACCAGCTCAAGCCTGCGATGGTGCAAGCTTACGTCGTAAGCCGTGAGCAGGCAGGATTAGCCTTCGACAGCGTTCGGCTCGACGTAGCGCCAATCAAGCTGGCGTGGCGTTACGTAGCCGAAAACTGGCCTGATCTGCTTCGGCCTATGCCGAAGACCATTCAAGCACCAGCCCCAAGGCGGGAAATTGAATGCCTTGAAGCAGAAGAGGTCATGGCGTTACTGGACTGGATGAAGACCAATGCTCCGGACCTGTGGCCGATTGCTTGCCTTCAGGCACTGGTGGGATTGCGTGTGTTTGAGGCGATGGCGTTACGTGCTCAAGATGTCAATCTGGATGCTGGAACGGTTACGGTAGCTGATACCGGCCATCATAAGCCTAAGACCCGTGATTCCTACAGGACCATCCCGATATGCAACGAGGTGGCCCAGGCTCTGCGAGCAGCATTGGCCCGTCAAGCGGTCAGGCCGGCAAGTGGGGAGCTGTTTACCAACTGCAGGGGGAACCTTTGGGTCAAGTGCGCCATCGTCTCACGCTGGTGCCGAACGTTGCGAAGGGTGGCCCTTGACCTAGGGATGCCCAGACTGGCAAAAGTTCCCGCCCATCGGTTGCGTGCAAGCTTTGCAACGATGGCTGGTCGCCTCGGAGTGCCGGACAGGTTGTTGAAAGCATACTTGGGGCATTCGAGTGGCGATATGTTGGGCACTCACTACAGGCGGATTGATCTCAGTGAATTGCGGTCGGTTTCGGGTGCCATGAACGGATGGCGAGGTTCGCATATTAAGGGTGATGCTCGGAAGGAATTCGGAAACATTGCCAATATCGAATCCATAGAAGATTGATTCTATTAGACTTATGAAACTATGTCATCCGGCTCTGAAGGCCGGAGACTAAAACAAATCACCAATCGAGGAGGCTCGGCATGAGATTCATGAAGAGGGGTGCCATCGCACTCCAGTTAATCGTTGTCATTGGCGTTATGCATCAAACGGCGACATTGGCTCAGGAAGAGGAGTATCTGGACACGTCGTTGCCGCGGGAGATCGCCGTGGCGTCCTATCCGGGAGAGTATTATGAGGTCGAGGTGCCCGATACGGTCGACCTGACCGATCATGCCCATGCCGCGATCAACGTCTTGACCCGCGCGCTGGAGCCTGAATGGGACTACGAGCAATACTTCTTGATGAAAATAACCCACAACCCGCCGCACTTCGAAATGGGCCACGGGGGGTTGCTCAACATCAACGCGAAGTGGCTCGAAGCCTTGCCGATGCTGCGCGTGATGACGGGGAGCACCCACAACATCGACGTCGACGGTAAATTGATGGGCAGCCTGATCCACGTGACGGGCAAGGACGGGCTCTGTTATCAGCCGATCGATGGGCGGCCGTGGAGTTTCTTCGAGGACTTCACGCGCGGCATCGGCAAACCGTACGCCGACATCTTCGGCGAGGGACGCCAACTCCTGGCCTATTCGGTCTGGTATCAACATACCAAGGACCCAATGTGGCGCGAGCTGGGCGAACGCAAGATGCGCCGACTGAGGGAGATGGTGCTAAAGAAGGACGGCACGTATTACTTCCGGCTCAGCCGCGGCTATACGCCCTGGGACAAGGACCCGACCAAAGGCCCCATCGTCCCGCTCGGCGATCACGTCCTCTATGACGTGGAGCAGGGGATGACCGGCACGCCGGCCGCCTATATCGTCGGTTTCACGCCTCAGGGCTGCGCGAACTGGGATCGGCTGATCGATGGGGAGTTGGCCATGGATTTGGGCGGCGGGCTAGCGCGTTACCTGCACATCTACGGCAAGATGCTGGACGAAGACACGGGGCGTTTCCTGGCGGACCATTTCACGCACGTCACGCATTCGCTCGTCTCGAATCTGGCCTACGCGCTGGCGGCCGAGGACAAGGAGATGACCAAGTGGGCCAAACGCGGCTTCGATTGGATCGTCGAACAAGCCGATCCGAATCAGACGGGCATTTTGCTCAGCGACCCGACCGATACGTGCTTCATCGCGGACATCATCAACCTGGGCATCATGCTCTCGCAGGGGGGCGAGGGCAACTACTGGGAGGAAGTCGACGGATGGGTCCGCAACACGTTTGTGAACGTGCAGGTTATGCAACGCGAAGTCGATCGCATCAATGCCCTGCCGTATGAATGGAAGGACGATCTGCCGGTGGATAATCGTCAGTTCAAGGACGGCGCCGAACGCTGTAGGGGTGGGTTCTTGCATTCGCTCAAGGCGCGCGACCGGGCCATTGGCTGCTGCACCGGGAATGCCTCGCGCACAATCTATTATATTTGGAACAACATCATTGAATCCGAAGGCGACGCGTTGAAGGTGAATTTGCTGATGAATCGGGCTTCACCGTGGGCGGACATCAACAGCTATCTCCCGTTTGAGGGTAAGGTTGAAATCGCTATGAAGCAGGCCAAGGAGTCGATCTCCGTTCGCATCCCCGAGTGGACCAACTGGAACCAGGTCGCGTGCAGCGTGAATGGCGCGGGGCGGGATTTCACCTGGAACCACGGCTATATCAACCTCGGCGGAGCGGCGGCGGGGGATAGGATCACCGTCGAGTTCCCGATGCGAACGCGTGTCTTGAAGACCGTCGTCAAGGGCATGGAGGATCTCATTGACACCAATAAGAACGAACCCTGGCGGCACGAGTGCGAAGTCGAACTGAGGGGCAACACGATTGTGAACATCACGCCGGACGCGGGGTTGCAGATCGTGGAAAACCACGAGAAGTATTGCGCGCTGGAAGTCCCGACCCGCAAAGTGACGCGCTTCGTCTCCAACGAGAGCTTCGTCTGGTAGCGTTAATGATAGAAGGCGTGGATTTGCCACAGCGCGACCAGGTCGACAACCAAGAAGCACGCGCCCGCAAGAGCGAGGCAAGTCTTCGGACCGAGGTGGATTGAAGCACGCTTCGAGATTTCCTGAAACCCCATGGTCAGTAGGACCGCGATCGGGCCGAGGACCGGGAATAGAAACCGGCCCTGGGGCTGGCGGAAGCTCAGGTTGTAAATCACGACGCCGGCGAGACACGCGAGGATAAACAGTGCCGGCCACGGTTTATCCTCGCGGCCCTTCCTCTCGCCAATCGCGTTGAAGAGCAGGCCCAAACCACAGACGGCGAAGAGCGCGGCATACGCCCCATAAATCAAGATCGGCATTTTAATCTGCATCCAGCCGAAGATACCGACGAACGAGCCGAACAAGATGTACCAGAACGACCAGAGGAAATAGTTCGATAAGAGCGTCGGCTCCCAAGTTAAAGCCGCAAGGGTCTGCTTTTCCATCGCCGAACCCAGCGGGTCGCCGTACAATGTCCAATTCCTAATGAAATACCATCCGCTCGTCGCGACGACGATGGCGACGAAGGCCATCGTGTTTCGGACCACAAGGGGCCGCCGTGTTTTCGCTCTCAGGATCAGACAGGCAAGAAGAACAAAAGCGACCGGCATGATGAACAGCGTTGTTTTCTTCGTGCAAAGTCCGAGGCCCAGGAACAAACCGGCCAACAGAAAGAAGGTTATCCGCTCGGGCTTTTTCCATAACCCGAGAACAAAATAGATCGTCATGCTTGAGAGCATCATCGCCAGGTTATCGTTGTTGATTGTTGCGATGTTGAACAGGTGCTGGGGAAGCGTCGCGACAAACAGGGCCGGGGCGATGGCCCAGCCGCCGCCGAGTCCGAGCAGGCGTGAAATCCTAATAATAAATATGAGGTTGATCAGGCCAAAGACCACTCCCATAAACCTGAGGCCGAAAAAAGCGACCTGATCGCCCCTATCCGCGAAGGCTTTCCCGGTCCCGTGCTCGTAGAACGCAACATCTTCGAGTGAACCGCCATGCTCCTTATGGAGTGAATTCGTTTTCAGCGCCGTCTCAATCGGCCGTCCTCCATTAAGGACCGAACCGACGCATGTGCCGACCATGTAATAGAGCGGAGGCTGGTGTCCTTCCCGCTCCACCCGCCGGTCCGGGTTGAATTGGTTGGGCAGAGAACGGTTCCGGATCAGGTAATTGACGTGGTCGAGATGATAAGGCTCATCGGGCGCTTCGAAGACGGGCGTCGACAACGCGAAACAGGACGCCGCGACCACGTAGTAAACCAACACGAGTCGTTCCAGTCGGGAATGCCCATGACTCGACGCGTGTTTCCCAGTCTCATTCAACTCGCGCGGCATTCTCGCCGGTGAAAATCAGTGGCGGATCGGTCAAGCATCGAACCCAAGTGGGGCCTCGGAAAAAACTTCATCCAACTTGTCGATCCCTCGCAGCGGCCAATCCAACCGTTCCGCGAGCGCCATCGCCTGGAGCAGAAGCACGACGCCCACGCCGAAGCGCTGCGGTGCCGGGACGTTCACGATGCGCAACGCCTCGGCAAACATATAGTTGACCGGATCATCAAGCCGCCCGTTCGGCGCCACGCCGCGCAGGGTTTGCTTGAACAGGTCGGGTTGGTTCACGGGATCGCTGGGATGCTCCTCGCGTCGCTTCTGCGTGAAGACCATCTGGTCGTTCAGGTAATGGGCCAGGCGGGCGGCGTCGCGCAACGTAAAGGTCAATCCGTCACGCTCCAGGTCGCAGGTCAGCGATCGGTAAACGGTCCAGCCCTCGTGCCGCAGGCGGCGGCGCACCGGCTCCACGCCCGCGACCTCGTGGCGCCAACCCTGCTGTTCGCGGGCCAGGTCGGTGAAGAGCCACGCCACCGTTTCCGGCTCGAAGCGATCTTGCGTCTGCATCAACAACTCGGCGCGCAGGCGGTCGAGGATCGAACTCTCCTCCAGCCCCCGCAAGCGGTCCAAGAGCGCATCATCGGGCCGCACGAACAAACAGGAATAGAACGTCTCGCCGAAATTCTCGAGCGCGCGGATGAGGTCCTCGGTGGCGCTCTGCGCGTCGTAGGAGAGGATGACGCCGTTCCCATTGGTCGGCGCGCAATCAAGGCCCCAGCCGTCCGTCGCCTCCGAGGTCTTGCCGCGCCGGGCAAACTGGAGCATGAGGATCCATCTCCACAGGATTTTCTCGGCGCCGTCGGGCGGCAGTTCGAGCACGGGTGCCAGTTGCAGCGTCCAGTGCTGCATCCAGCCCCGCAATGACTCGGCGCCGGGCAATTGACTGGGGCCCGTGCGGACGGTTTCATCCCGCCCGCGCGCGAGGCCGGCCAGTTGGGGGAGGAGACCCGCTTGAAACTCCGTGGCGTCCATGGCGCGGTGTTCGCGGCCTTCTTCGGGCAAGCGATGCAGGTCCAACCGCCCTTTCGTGAGCAGCAGCAGCCAATCCGCCCGAACATCCCCGCGGGCGAACAAGATCGCCATGCGCGCCTCCAGCGACAAGTTCAAGAAACGCGGGAAGAGGTCTTCGTCGTCCGGAAGCGTGACTTGCTCCAGGCCGATCACGAGCAGGCACCGGTCGGCGTCGTTTGCGTACAGCCCCCGGTCGGCCAACTGCTCGCCTTGAAACGTTCTGAAACGAAGCTCTCCCGGAGGGGCGGGGACCGGGGCCGGACGCCAGCCGCACCGCTCGACCTCCGAGGCGAGGTGGGCGAATTCCGGGGCCCAGCGTTCGGTCTTCTCTTGGAGTTCGGTTTCCATTCCTGATGACCCCTGGCTCATTGGATCATTCGGCCCCACCGCTCGCGCCGCGTAACGCCTCGACCCAGTGCAGTGCCTTGACCCCCGCGAAGTCGGCGATCTGGTGGCGGCAACTGAATCCGCAGGCCACGACTGTCGTCCCTGGGGCGCGCTCGCGGACGGCGGGTATCAGGCGGCGTTCGGCCATCTTGCGCGAGAGATCGTAATGCTCCTTCTCGTAACCGAAACTGCCCGCCATGCCGCAGCACCCCGAATCCACCTCGCTCACCTCAAGCCCCTCGATCCGCCCCAGCAGGCGTTTCATCGCGTCGGTGCCATAGAGGGCCTTCTGATGACAATGGCCGTGGATCAGGACGGAGCGCGAGGTCGAGTCAAACGCGCCGTCGAGCCGCCCGGCCTGGACCTCGCGGTCCAGGAACACGTCGATCATCATGACGTTTTCGGCCACGCGCCGCCCCAGGTCCGCGTCATCGAGCAGATCGGGCAGGTCGTCGGTCAGGGCCGAAGCGCAACTAGGCTCGAGCGCGACGATCGGCAATCCCTGGCCGACGTATGAGTCCAGCGTGCGCATCGTGACCTCTCCCGCGGCCTTGGCCTCGCGCAGGAAACCGTGCGAGATGGCCGGGCGTTGACAACAACCCACCAAGGCCATGATGACATGATAACCGCAAGATTCAAGCAGCTCCGTCGCGGCCTTCCCGATGTGCGGCTCGTGATAGTTGGTGTAAGTATCGACGAACAGGACGACGCGCCGCCCGTCCCCGTTGTCGGATTCCTTCCTCTGTTCACTCCATCGCGAAAAGGATTGGGCCGCATAACGCGGCGGCCGGCGGCGGCGATCGAGGCCGACGGTCGCATCCAGAAGCCGGCGCGCCGCTGCAGAGCTCATCAGCGCGTTGATCAGCGGTGCCGCGCGACCCGACAGGCGCGCCGCCATCGCCGGTGAGCGCAGGACCATCCGGTCGCGCATTTTCACCCCTTGTTTCTCGCGATAAATGCGGAGGAACTCGCCCCTGAGCTTGGCCAGGTCGACGTTGCTCGGGCACTCGGCCTTGCAGCCCTTGCAGGACAGGCAGAGGTCGAACGCGTCATAGAGGCGGGGGTCGGTCAGGCCGCCTGGTCCAAACTGGCCGCTCATCGCCAGCCGTAGCGCGTTGGCCCGGCCGCGCGTGGTGTGTTCCTCGTCGCGGGTGACCATGTAACTGGGGCACATCGTCCCGCCCAGCGTTTTGCGGCAGGCCCCCACGCCCGAACACATGTGCACGGCGGAGGCGAAACCCCCATCCTCGCGGAAGTGATAAACGGTCGGGAAGTCCGGCGTGCGGTAGGTCGTCCCGAAGCGCAGGGCCTGGTCCATCGGCGGCGAGTCGATGATCTTGCCCGGATTCATCCGCCAGTCCGGGTCGAAGAGCTGCTTGATCTCGCGAAAGGCCTGGTAGATGCGCGGGCCGTAGAAGCGTTCCATCCAGGGGCTGCGGACCAGCCCATCGCCGTGCTCGCTGCTCCACGAGCCCTTGTAGTGTTGCACGAGCCCGAAGGTCTCCTCGGCGATGGTCTTCATCCGCTCGATGTCGCCCTCGCGGCGCAGATCGAGGATCGGCCGCACGTGGATCACGCCGACGCTGGCGTGGGCGTACATCGCCACCTTCGTCTCCAGCCGCCGGCAGATCTGCAGGACCTTGTCGATGTATTCGGGGAGGTCCTCGACCGGGATGCAGGCGTCCTCGATGAACGGCGTCGGTTTGCGGTCGCCTTTCATCCCCAGCATCAGGCCCAAGCCGCTCTTGCGCACCCCCCAGACGTTGCTGATCTGGCGCGGGTCGGTCCAGAGGGGCCAGGCGTAGCCCAACCCCTCGGCCCGCAGCCCTTGGATCATGCGTTCGGCCTTGCCCCTGGCCTCGTCCTCGGTGTCGCCGAAGAACTCGACGATCAGCACGGCGGCGGGGTCGCCCTCGATGAACGTGCACAACGGCCGCGAGGCGAGGTTCTTGCGCGCCAGTTCAATCGTCTCACGGTCGATAATTTCGACGGCCGAGGGTCCGTAGTCGAGGATCGGCTTGACCGCGCGGATCGTCTCGATCAAGTTGCCGAACTGAACAACGCTCACGGCGATGTGCTTGGGGAGAGGTTCCAGCCGGACCTTGACCTCTAGCGTCGCGGCGAGCGTCCCTTCGCTCCCGACGATCAGCTTGGCGAGGTTCCAGTTGTCGGCGTGGATGAATTCATCGAGCGGATACCCCCCCACCCGGCGCATGACTTTCGGGAACCGCTGCTCGATCTCGTCGTGGTTGGCCTCGATGATCCGGCGCGCGCCGGCCAGGATTTCGGCCTCGCGACCGTCGCCCGTGGCGCGCTCAGCGTATGCCTCGGGGTCGAGTTCTCTAAGGTGAATCCTCGTCCCGTCGGCCAGCAGGACCACGGCCTCCAACACATGATCGATCGTCTTGCCGTAGATGATGCTTCGCATCCCCGAGGTGTTGTTGCCGACCATCCCGCCGACATTGGCGCGGTTGGCCGTGGCCGGGTCGGGGGCGAAATGGAGGCCGTGGGAGGCAAGTTGCGCGTTGAATTCGTCGCGCACCAGGCCCGGCTCGACCCGCGCCCAGTGCTCCTCGACGTTCAGCTCCAGGATGCGGTTCATGTGTTTGGAAAAATCGAGGACGAGCGAGGCGCCGACGGTTTGGCCCGCCAGGCTGGTGCCCCCGCCGCGCGGCAGGATCGTGACGCCGTGCTCGCGGGCGACGTCCAGGGCGGCGGCCACGTCGTCGGCGTCGAGCGGCGTGCAGACCGCCACCGGCATGATCTGGTAATTGCTGGCGTCGGTCGCGTAGATGCCGCGCGAGACGCGATCCATCATCACCCCGCCGCGCACGCGCTGGCGCAGGTCGTTTTCGAATCGTGGCAGGTCGGTCGGGGAGTTCACGGTCGTCTGGATTACCCGCGAAAAGGTTGAATAGGCGCAAAGAAAGATTTCAACCCGTTTTGCGACGGCTGTCTAGTTGCTTTTGGTCGAAAGGCCCCGGGGTGGGTTCATGGGGTGGGGCTTACTGTTTCATGATCCCGCGCAGCGCCGACAGGAGCAGGTTGACATGCTTCTCGTCGCTGCTGCAGCCCATCAGGCCGACGCGCCAGACCTTGCCGGCGAACTCACCGAGCCCGCCGCCCACCTCGATGCTGTGCTCATCCAGGAGCCGGCGGCGCGTGGGGGCGTCTTCGAGACCCTCGGGGAGGCGGACGGTGTTGAGCTGCGGCAGGCGGTACTCGGGGGCGACGACGAACTCGAAGCCGAGGCCTTCCAACCCCTCGCGCAGGAGTTCGTGGTTGCGCCGGTGCCGCGTGAAACGCGCCTCCAGGCCTTCGAGCAGGACCAGGCGCAGGGCCTCGTGGATCGCGTAGATCGACGAGATCGGCGCGGTGTGATGGTAGGCGCGGCTCCCGCCCCAGTAGTTCATGATCATCGTGGTGTCGAGGTACCAGCTTTGCGGCTTCGTCTTGCGAGCGGTGACGGCCTCGACGGCGCGAGGGCTGAACGAGACCGGAGCGAGGCCGGGCGGGGCGCTCAGGCACTTCTGCGTGCCGCTATAAATCGCGTCGATCCCCCAGTCGTCCACGCGCACGTCCACGCCGCCCAGCGAGGTGACGGCATCGACGACAAACAACGGGCCGGCCGCGCGGACCAGCTCGCCGATCTCTTCGAGCGGCTGCAAGACGCCGGTCGAGGTTTCGGCGTGGACGATCGCCACCAGTTTCGGCTTGCGCCCTTTGAGCGCGTCCCGCACCTGTTCCGGATCGACGTGCGAACCCCAGGGGGCGTCGACCCGCGCCAGCCGCGCGCCGCATCGCTCGACGATGTCGCTCATCCGGTTGCCGAACACGCCATGGACGCAGACCACCGCCTCATCGCCCGGTTCGAGCAGGTTCACCAGCACCGCCTCCATCCCCGCGCTACCGGTAGCCGAGACCGGGAAGGTCAATGGGTTGCGCGTGCGGAAAACCTCGCGCAGCATCTCCTGGACCTCATCCATGATCTTGAGAAACTCGGGATCGAGGTGGCCCAGGAGCGGAGTGGCCATCGCGCGCAGCACCCGCGAGTCAACGTCGCTCGGTCCGGGACCCAGCAAGACGCGGGTGGGCGGGGCCAATTCGGGTGGGATGATCATCCTTCGCATTCCTGTTTCATTGCGGACGTTGAAGCGGGGAATGATAACCCTGGTCCTTTTGACATACAAGGATCATGTGCGGATACGGGAGGACATCGTCGATGACGTCCTCGCGCACGGTCTTGAAGCCGCAGAAACCCAAGATGCGCTCGATCTTATCGTAGTGTTGGTAGGTGAGCGGGGCGCGGAAGTCGACGAGCTTGTCCAGCAGCCAGGTGAAGATGAGTTTGTGGCGCGACGCGGTGTGGATGTCCTTGATGATCAAGATGCCATCGGGATCGAGCAGCAGGTTGCAGGTCCGCAGCAGCCGATACTTCGAGAGCACCGGGATGTGGTGCAGGATATCGAGCATATAGATGACTTTATAACGCTCGCCGCCGCTTTCCAATTGCCGGACGTCCCGAACCTCGAAACGGACATTCTCGATCCCCAGCCGCCGGCGGACCTCTTCGGCCTCCGCGATGCGGCGCGCGTTGATATCGACCCCGTCGATCGTCAGGTCGCGGTGGCGCGTCGCGTTGTAGAACGCGAACAGCCCGAACCCGCAACCCACGTCCAGAACCCGGCCCGCGCTGTAATCGTTCAGCGGCTGCTCGATCTTCTCGAGGATGTTGATGCGTATGATCAGGAAGCGGACCAGGCAGTAAAGCTTAATGATCAGGCTGCGATAGGCGAGTATGATTCTGCGTTTCTTCAAAACCGACGATCCGGGCGAGCGAGTTTTGAGAGGTTAGCGGATTGAAGGGCGGAATGATAGGGTCGCAGTCACGATCAACCACGCCAGCGCAATTCATCCCGGCATCGCGACTTCGCCCCCAAGGTTTCAATCTGTTGCGTCATTAAGGCGCCTCTAAAATTCAGTCCCGTGGGGACGACTGCAAGCCAGATTTTTTAGAGATTCCCATTAGAATCTTGGACCGGCGCCGAAACGCGCCTTCCGGATGGATCCTTGAACCGCATCACGCGCGCCACTGTTCCCACAGCCGATTGAACCGGCCCACGTAGAGCGCCTCGAACAACTCGGCCTTCTCCGGTGCCTCGCTCTCGCACATCTCGCGCATCTGGTTGATCTGGATCGCGATGTCGATCCACTCGAATTCTGAATTAAGGATCAAGGCGCAAATCCGATGCGATTCACGTCGAAGCCGCTCGGCCAGCGGTATCCTATTCTCATGCATGGAAACCTCTGCGCTCGGCGCGGACTTCAAGGCATAGCGCAATCGCTTCCTTGATGTTCTCCAGGGCATCCTCTTTGGTCTGACCCTGGCTGACGCACCCAGGGATCGAGGGGCATTCGATAATCCACACTCCATCCTCGTCTCGGTCGAGCGTTACGCGGAAATCCATGTGTCGGCTCCTCTTCATCCCGCCTCATCGCGTCTCCACGCACAGTCTAAGTTCCTCCAGGTCCGTCGGTCAAATCCAAACACTCGCGGCCCAACCTCGCCATCGCCCCCAAGCGTCCCTCGATTCGCTTTCCGCTTGTCAACCCCGCCGCCTCTGGGCAACCATCGAGGACCGCCCAATTGAATGATGCGAACCTGCCGCGGGCGCTTGGAGGATTTCGTCCCATGGCTCCTGAGACCCCCGGCCCTCTGCCGCTCCAACCGCTCGACGACCCCCTCATCTCGATCATCATGCCGATCTACAACGAGCGCGAGCTGATCCGCGAGGTCGTCGGCCGCGTGCGCGCTCTCGATTTTCGCAAGCAACTGATCCTGGTTGACGACCACTCGACCGACGGCACGTGGGATTTCCTCGAGGCCGAGCAGCAAGACCGGCCCGAGACCGTCCTGCTGCGTCACGACCGCAACCAGGGCAAAGGCGCCGCCATCCGCACCGGCCTGACCCGCGCCCAGGGCGACGTCGTGCTGATCCAGGACGCAGACCTGGAATACCGGCCTGAGGATCTCCCGCGCCTGCTCGAGCCGATCATCCAGGGCCGGGCCAATGTCGTCTACGGCTCGCGCTTCCTCGGCTCGATCAAGGACATGAAGCCGGCCAACCGCGTCGCCAACCACCTGCTGGCCTGGATGGTCAGCGTCCTCTACGGCCAACGCGTCACCGACGAGGCGACCGCCTACAAGATCTTCCGCCGCGAGGTGATCGAAGCTATCGCGCTGACCTGCCACCGCTTCGAGTTCTGCCCCGAGGTCACCGCCAAGGTCCTGCGCCGCGGCGAACGCATCCTCGAACTCCCCGTCCACTTCGAGGCCCGCACCTGGGAGCAGGGCAAGAAGATCGGCCTGCCCGATTTCTTTCAGGCCGTGTGGGTGTTGCTGAAATGCCGGTTTTGAGGAATGGGAAAGAAACCGGTTGGCGAAAAGGCCCGATTGATGGCCGCGAAGAGGGTTAAGTGCAGATATGACAACGATCCGAAAAAAATGGGGGCAAAACGAATTTTTTCGCCAACCAAACCTCCCGATACTGGGGCTTTATAGCAGGGGCGCCTGATTCCTCGGACTTGGGTCGCCGGGCGGTTCAATTGACCTCCCAGTGAGGGAGAGGAAGGATTCGCGCGGGAGAAGGCGCCGGTTCGGCGTTGGATCGAACCGACGGGCCATCCCCGGCAGTATCATGAGAGAACGGAAACCATCTCCCCGGACCATGCGGCGAACACTGGTGGTCATCGGCTGCCTGGTATGCGGGTGGCTGATGATGGGCAACCCCGGCCGCACGGGTCCACCATCCCCGCACGGCACGATCGCCCGAGACACGTTGGCGACCGGAGCCCGAATCGGAATTGATGCGGGCGGCAATGTCCTTATCAGCACCCTGGGCCAACCCGCGATCAGCGTTTCCGATTCGGCCAATGGATCAAGGGTTTACCATGGGGTCGGCCGCCCGAGGATGCGCCATAGCCGCGCCGGTCAATGGCGAGCGTATCAATGATACCGTGAAGGTGGTACCTGAAATAAACAAACCGCAATCTCGAATTGGGGCCATTGCCCACCAACGTGTCACGCGGACCGTGAAGCTTTCCGTCGCGTGCCTCCTCGTTTGGTTATCCTCGGCGGCGCTGGCGGCCGGTCCGGGGACGATCTCGTATCAGGGCCAGGCCGTCACGCCCGACGGGAAATATCCCATTCGGTTTTCGCTGTGGGACGACCCGACCGAAGGCGATAAGCTGTGGACGGAACTGCACGATTCCGAATTCGCGCCCGACGTCCTCGCCGGCTTGCTCAACGCCGACCTGGGAAGCAAGACGGACTTCCCGCCCAACCTCTTCCTCAATTTCGACAACATCTACCTGCAGGTCGAGATCGACCTGGACGCCGATGGCTTCGAACCCGAAGAGGTCTACCTCCCGCGCGTCTCCGTCACGTCGGTCCCATGGGCCATCCAGTCCGACCGCGCCCAGAAGATCACGGAGCTTTTCCCGATTGAAGCGGGAGAGCCCATCCTGCCGGGCGACGTCGTCTCGCTGACGCCCCAAGGCCGGGTCCGGCGCGGGTCGGGTAGCCCGTTTTCGCCGGAGATCGTTTTTCATCAAGGGAACACGGGCGAGATTAAAACCGCAGTTCTCTCCGAAGATCGTGTTGTCATTGCCTACACGACGGGCTGGCCGGAAATAGGGGCGATTATCATCGCCACGATCGGTGACGACGGAGTCTCGTTCTCGGCCCCACTCACTTTTCGCAACGACCGAACCATAAACATTATACTTTAGGTTCTCAATGAATCGAGCTTCCTGTTGCTATATCGTGACCTCAACAACGAGGATACCCAACAGAGCAAGGTTGGGACGATCTCGAACGATCAGATCACGTTCGGGCCTCCAACCGTTCTGGCCACTGGAGATGGAGTTCTTTCAGGCTTAGGGGTGGTCATTTTAACCGATACGGAGTTCGCCTTGGTGCATCATGAGTTGGATTCGGACCCGCCCCGACCGGGCAAGGTGATGCTTGGCCGGATCGCCGGTGATTCCATCACCTTCACGCCCGCCGATGTTTTCGAGTCTGAGAGGACGTGGGCCTCTAATATTGCACGACTGACGGATTCCCGATTTCTCATACTCTATAGCGCTGGGGAGAATGTGGAGATCAGTAATGCCATCGTTGCTGAAGTGTCCGACTCAGGCTTCTCTTTCGGACCGAAAAAGCCCTTTCACGAGGCCAGAACTTGGTTCCGTGTCGCTTCATTAACCCCGACGAAATGTATTATCGCATTCAGAGATTCTATCAATTCATCTTTCGGCAGCGCGAAGATCGTGGAAATCAATGGAACTGATTTAACTTTCGGCCCAGTGTTTGTTTTTCACCATGGTTCCACATTCGTCTATGACATCGCCGTCATAGCCGAAGAAGAATTCATCGTTTTCTACGAGGACGGGAGCAATAATGACGCGGGCACGGCCGTCATGGGTCAGGTCTCCGGTAACGCCATTTCCTTTGGGCCGAAGGTGGTCTATAAGTGTGGATCATATTCGGCATTCGGGTATTCAGCCGTTTCGAATGATAAGTATCTCATCACCTACTCCGATGATGACGATTCCAGCTTCGGCAAGCTGCTTTTCGGTCACCCGTTCCCCGGTGGGGAGCTCATCCCCTTGGGGATCGCCGATTTTGGTTTGTTTTCCACTTCTCACGTCCCGGTCATCCTTCACGGGGTTTCGAGCATTCATCCTAACCTGGAGACCGGCAAGCTGTATTACGCCCTGCCCGATGGCGGCCTGACCACCGCCACCACGACGGTCCGCGCCGGCTTGGCCATCCCGCCGTACCAGTTGCTTGTCGACATCGGGCGGTGAATCGGGCCGGGCGCCCGGCCTTGCTTAACCCGCGTCGGCGTCGCCGCCTGGGGTGGCCTGCCCCTGGATGCGGCGCATGTATTCGGCGGCCTTGGCCTCGGTGCTTTCGAGGTCGGGGGCTTGGTCGATGGGGGGGAAGATCATGACGAGCCGGGCGCCGCCGCCATCGGCGTTTTCGGCGAAGATCGAGCCGCCGTGCAGGTCCTGGATGATCGTGCGCACCCAGTTCAGGCCCAGCCCCTCGCCGCGCGAGCCGCTGGCGCGGTAGCTCGTGTAACCGAGTTCGAAGATCTTCTCGATCTCGTGGGGCTCGGCGGGTTGGCCGGCGCTGTTGAGGATACCCGTGCCGCTGTCCTCGATCGCCATGCGCAGCCCCCCCTCGCGCGAGGCGGTTGTGATCACCTTGATCCAGCCGCCGGCCGTCTGCTCGGGGTCCTTCTTGCGGATCGCCTCCAGCGCGTTCTGGAACTGATTGAACAGCGCCAGCTTGATCAAGCGCGGATCGACCACGCAGCGCGGCGCTTTGGGGTCCAGCTCGCGCAGGAGCCGGATCTTGGCCGAGATCGACAGCCCAAACAGGTCCAGCGTGTCGGAGATCAGTTGGTTGCCGTCGTGCGTCTCGAGCACGGGGTGCTGCAGGAACGCATAGGCCCGATACAGGTTGACCGTCTCCTGCATGAACGTGACCGAACGCAACATGCCCTGCAGCGACTCGAGCAGCATCTCGCGTTTGGGTCCCTCCTCGGGCAGGTCGCCCGAACCCATCAGCCGGTCCAGCGCCATCAGTTCCAGCTTGCTGGTGGCGATGATGTTGGTCAGGTCGTGGCCCAGGTTGCGCGATAGGCTGATGCTGGCCCGTCCGCGTTCCTGCACCAGCAGCCGATTGCGCAACGTCAGCGTCTGAAGCCCCGCTTCGACCAACTCCGTCAGGCGCGCCATCATCGTTTGCAGCGACGTGAACGACTGGACGTTCATCTTCGAGTCGTCCGCCAAGGTGAACAGATAGCGGATGCCGGTGCGTTCGGGATCGACGAGCAGGCGGGCGAGCGCCTCGCCCAGCAGGCCGACTTCCTCCAGCGGCAGCGTGACCTCGACTCGCCCGTCGCGCGGCATCGACTGGTCGATCAGTCCGGCCAGGTCTTCTGCCTTTCCGGTCCAGTCAGGTCGCCCCGCCAGGACCCGCTGGCCTGTGGGGCGCAACCGGCCGGGGCCCTCGGCGACCATTTCGAGGCACGCCACCAACGCGGCGTTGATCTGGACGCGGAACGCCTCGCAGATGAACTGGACCACCTCCCAACCGGTCATCTGCGGGCGGCGCGCAATCTCCTCGCGCAGTTGCCCCTGCAGGCGCGCGATCACGGCGTCCAGCGCCATGCGGTTATAGAGGACCGCCAGACGCGAGCGGGCGTTGTGGATGAACTTGGTCTGCGCGGGTGTCGATTCCTCGATCGAGTTCATCACGTTGCGTAGCGGCAGGAGCAGACTGCGCGCCAGCGCCACCGCCAGCAGCGTCATGACCAACACGATAAACGCCGCGTACCAGCGGTACTTGCGCGTCAGTTCCTCGATCTCGGGATCCCCCAGTGGGGTGGTGAAGAACACATAGACCAGTCCTTGCACCAACCCGTCGCTCAGGCGCTCGATCGGGATGGCCGATTTCACTTTGAAATCGCGGAGGAAGAGTGAATTGGAAAAGCGGTTATGTTCCCTGACCTTCTCGGGATCGCGGCGGTCCACCAGATAACTCTCGTCCCCCCGTTTGCGGCCGGACCGCGGCGTTTCTTGGCCCGGGTCTTGGATTTTGGGTTGGGCGGCGATGCGGAATAAGATATTCCCTTGGTTGAGGAGTTCGTCGATCTTGCGCTCCAACTCCTGGCGCGAGGCCTCCGAACGGTCGTTGAACCAGGTTTCGGCGGACTTGATGATCTCCACGCGAGCGTCGCGCGTCTCTTTGGTCAGGAATCGATAGGAATTGTCGGTGATGATGGTCTTTTTGGCCGGTTGATAATAGCCCTTGTCGAGTTCAAACAGCACCAGCGCGACGAGCAGTATGAATACGCCCGAATAGACCAGCAAGATGCTGTTGCGTTTGAAGAACGTGATCAACATTGACCTATCACCATCGTTGAGCCATCGAGAACCCGGCGCGCCATAGCACTTAGGCGACGGTGCGAGCCGACCCCGCAAGCGCGCGGCGTGCATCAACCCTACCCCGCCCAAACCTGAAATTCAAAAATCGTTTATTGATTCCCAGATCTCACCGCCCTGCTCGAATCCAATGACCTTTATGCGCCGTTTTGCTACCTTGCTTGACCTCCATGGGCCCCCGGGGGCCGAGCGGGAGCGGGGAAACGTGGTTTTCGATCCATCCCATCGCGAATTCTTCTGGCTGCTGGTGCGGCGCGACCTCAAGGTGCGCTACGCTGGCTCCACGCTGGGCGGCCTGTGGAACCTGATCCATCCGCTGATGATGATCGCCATCTACATGATCGTCTTCTCATCGATCATGAAAAACAAGTTTGGACAGGCCGAGGGGATCATCGATTACGGCGACCTGACCTATGGCGTCCACCTGTGCGCGGGCCTGATTCCCTGGCTGCTCTTCTCCGACGTTCTGACGCGATCTGTCGCTGTCCTGATCGAAAACGGAAATTTCCTGAAAAAAGTCTCCTTCCCGCCGATCGTCCTGTTCACAACCCTGTTTTTCAACGCCCTGCTGGTCCACGGGGTCGGTTTTCTCTGCCTGCTGGCGATTCTGAAGGGGCTGGGGTATCCGGTGCCGGTCGGGGCATTGGGCGGGTTTGGATTCATGTTGCTGCTGGGGGTCGCGGGGCTCGGATTGGGTCTGATTCTATCGGGACTGAACGTCTTTTTCCGCGACACCGCCCAGATCATCACGATCGCCATGCAATTGCTCTTCTGGTTCAATCCCATCGTTTATCCGCGCCATGTCGTTGCCCAACCGGACCAGTCCGCCGACGAGTTGAGCGCGCTCGAATGGTTGGGCAGGAACATCCTGCTCTTCAACCCGCTCGAACGGTTCATCACGGGAACCCAACGGCTGTTCGGCCTGGTCGCCGCGCCCGCGACGGGTCTGGATTGGGCCATCGTCGTCCTCTTCCCCACCTTGTGCCTGGCCGCCGGTCTGCTGCTCTTCCGCCGCATGCTGCCCGATATTCGGGACTGTTTGTAATTCCCCTTGTAATTCCCCGCGCAATCGGCTACCGCTCCTCCATTGCAAGATGGTTCACTACATCTTGACAGCCCGCCGGGCAATGCATACCGTTTTGATCTAAGTGCGCTTTGCCGCGCATAAAAAAATGTTGCACGGCTTGCAACATCATTCCCGGCCGTGCATTGATACCTTATAAGACGGTAACGGAGCCATGAGAAAGAAGATATCGGTCATCGGCGGCGGCAACGTCGGCGCAACCACGGCCCTGTTTCTGGCCGAGAAACACCTGGGCGACGTCGTTCTGGTCGATATCGTCGAGGGAATGCCCCAAGGCAAGGGGCTAGACATGCTCGAGACAGGGCCCATCCACGGCTATCACGGCCGAATCGAGGGCACCAACGACTACAAAGACATCGCTGGCTCGGACGTCGTCGTGGTCACCGCCGGTCTGCCGCGCAAGCCCGGCATGAGCCGCAGCGACCTGCTGGGGATGAACGCCAAAATCGTCGGCTCGGCGGGCGACAACATCAAGCAACACGCGCCCGGTGCCATCGTCGTCGTCGTTTCCAACCCTCTCGACATCATGTGCTGGGTGGCGCTCCAGAGGACCGGCTTCGCCAAGGAGCGCGTGTTCGGCATGGCCGGCGTGCTCGACACCACGCGCATGCGGGCCTTCATCGCCGACGCGCTCGACGTGCATCCGGGCGACGTGATGGCGATGGTGCTGGGCGGTCACGGCGATTCGATGGTGCCGATCACCAGCACCACCACCGTCTCCGGCATCCCGCTCGATCAATTGCTCGACCCCGGCAAGATCGACGCGATCGTCCAGCGCACGCGCAAGGGCGGAGGGGAGATCGTGGCCCTGCTCAAGACCGGAAGCGCCTTCTACGCCCCGGCCGCCGCCGCCGTCGAGATGGTCGAATCGATCCTGCTCGATTCCAAGCGCGTGATGCCCTGCGCGGCCTTCCTTGAGGGACCATACGGGATCAGCGGCTGTTACGTGGGCGTGCCGGTGAAGCTGGGGACCGGCGGCATCGAGCAGATCTACGAGATGAAGCTGAGCGACGCCGAACGGGAGGCCCTCAAGGCTTCCTCCGAAGCGGTTAAGGCGGACATGAAAGCCCTTGATTCGATGGACTATTAGGCCCCTCGACCCTGATAGGCTTTCAACGCGGCCCAATTCAGTCACGCGTCCAAATGCGCTAAAGCTTTCGCTTGATGCCGGGCTTGGCCCGTTTCATCCGCGCACGCCCACCATCCCCGCTGGTGCCCTTTGCGCTGGACCGGGCCCCATCGCCTCCGCCAAACGGCCCCATCCCGGCGTCCATCCGCCGAATCAATATCTTCATCAGATGATTGACGCGTATGCTCATCCGGCCGTGGGTGTCGCGTTTGGCGTTGCCGATCACCGAGAAGACATAGCGCGGATGACCCTGACGGTCGTGGATGTAACCGGTCAGCGCGCTGGCACCCGAGAGGGTGCCGGTCTTGGCCGAAACGCGTCGGCCGGCCTTGAAGAACGAGCGCTTACGCAACGTTCCGCGGCGGCCCGAGACGGGCATGGTCTGGAGCACGAAATCGCGGTACGTCGAATAATACAGGTATTTGGCGACCAACATCAGTTCGTTGGCCGACACGCGGTTGCGGCGCGAGAGTCCGGACCCATCGTATCCGGGTTCGATCCAGGGATGGCCGATTCGGCGGTACCAACTCTGCTCCACGCGGCGGGCTTCGGCCAGACCGCCCGAGCCGGTGACCCTCGCCGCCGCCGAACGCCAGATTTGCTCGGCCTGGAAGTTATTGCTGCGGCGCATCATGTTGATTAGCATCAGGTCGAGCGTGGGTGATCGGCGCGTCTCAAGCAACTGGGCGATTTCGAGGGACGGCCCGCCCGGCGCGTGCACGGTCTCGATGCGCAGGCCGCCGGTCAACTCGATGCCTTGCTCCTCAAGCGCGCGCAGCAGGAGGGTGCCGAGGTAGTCGATCGGCCGGGGGATCGGGGTCACGACCACCTCGGGTCGGGCCTTGATCCGCACCCGTCCCGTCACCACCAGATCTTCCCGTCCCTCGCTAAAGTCCGCCGAAACGCCTTTGGCCCCTTCCCAGTACGAACGCGTCTTGTTGTCGATCTCCAGCCCCTTGCTCGAAGGGAAAATGCTTAGCCGCCCGGCCCCGCCCTGACTCTTCGCGGGTTTCACGGTAATGCGCAGCAGGTTCTGACACGCCGCCAGGGCCGACGGCGCCGGGGCATAGGCGTGTTTGCGGTGGTAGCTCTCCCACACCGCGGGAAAGCAGTTCTGGTCGGCCCCGAAGGCCGTTGCGTCGATCACCAGGTCGCCGTGAACGAAAGCGATCCCGGTCTCACCGAGCTTGCGCGCCCAGCCGCCAAAGAGGTCCAGCGGATTCTCCTGCGTCCCGTCACGGTTGGGAAAACCGATCGACGGGTCGCCGCTCGCCCGCACGATCAGGTCGCCGTGGTAGTGCGCCTTCTCGCCCTCATGGGGCCGGCCGAGGCCGAAGTTGGTGCGGTAAATGTAATCCGGCCCAAGGAAATGCAGGGCCATCCCCAAGACGATCAGCTTGCGATTGGATGCCGGGATCAGTTGCCGCTCCGGTTGGTAGCGATAGACGATCTGATCGCTTTGCAAGTCGGCGACGGCCACCCCCCACTTCTCGCCGTAGCGGTCTTCGGCCCGTCTGACCCGGCTCTCCCATTGCTCGATGGTCTTGGGCGGAGGCGTGGACTTTGCCCAAACCGGCCCGGCGGCCGACGCAAAAAGTGCCACCCAGACCAGCAGGAGCCCGAGCACCGCCCCATCGGCCGGGCTTTTCCAACGCGCGGACCGCCGCCCCCGAACCTGGTCCCACTGTTCGGGCGCGCGTCTGCTGCATGGAATTTCAAGCGGTAGATGCAATCGCATGAATCAGTCAGGTTTGCGTGGACCCCATGGGCCCGCGGCGGGGGATGCGTTGTGGATTAGTCGAACCCGATGGGGAAAGTGACCGGTGGTTCGGGAGGTTTGAGGTCGGCTTGTTGGACTTGGACACCGTAGGTCTCCAGCAGCGTCCCGCGCGCCCGCTCCAGGGCGATGGCCGCCTCGTTGTAGTCGACCACCGCCCGCAGGTGGTTGGACTGCGCGTCGGCCAGGGTGTCCTGAAAATCAAGCACCTCGAAGGCCGTTGCGATGCCCACCTCATAGCGTTTCATTTCACTGTCGAGCAGGGCCTGTTGGCTGCGCACCCGCGCCTGGGTGACGTCGATGCGCTCGCGCGTGGTCCGCAGCTCGCGGGTCGCCTCGCGCACCTCCAGCGTAATGCGGTCGACCAAATCGCGCAAGGACTCCTCGGTCTGCTCCAGTGCCGATTGCGCCTGGCGCCGGCGGTAGCGCGCGGCGCGGTTCTGCAGCGGGTAGGTGAACTCCAGCGCCGCCCGGTAGCTCACGAAATCCCCGTCCTTGCCGGTGCGGTAGGCCCCGGTCCCGTCGCCGTCCAGGCCGCTCGATTGGATTTCGCCCACCAGGTCCAGTCGGGGCAGGATATTGTTCTCGGCCACCGTCACGTTGACTTTGGCCTGCCCGATGTTGCTTTGCGCCCGCCGCATCTCCGAGCGCATCCCCAGCGCCACCTCAACGGTCTCATCCAGGTCGGCCTCGATCTCGCGCCAGGCGAAGGCCTGGGTCGGGGCGATCTGCGCGTCCCACAGCGGAGCATCCTCTTGCAAAAAAATCAGCCGCTTGAGTTCATCCTCCAAGTCGCGCACGTCCTGCCGCGCGACGATAATGAATTCGCGCCGTTCCTCGACCGCCGCCTCGGCCTGCAGCACGTCGGTCAACGGCATGACCTGCGCCTCGTATTTCGCCTTGTTGATGCGCAGCAGGTCCAGTGCCGCGCTGTAGGTGATCACCTGCACCTTATAGTTCTCGATCGCGCCGATCAGTTCCCAGTAGGTGTTGAGCGTCGTCACCAACGTCTGTTCGACGGCGGTCTGGAAGTCGGCCGCCGCGCCCCGACGTTCCAGTTGAGCAATCCGAATGCCGGCGTTGGTCACCTTGGGGCCAAACCCCCGCAGCAACGGCTGCACGATCGCCGCGCTGAAGACATGGCTATAGTTGACATCGGTCGAAGAACTGCTGGAAAGGACCGGGATGAACGTGCCGAAGGGGCTCGAAGCGGTCGGCGCCGCAAACGCAAAGTCGAAATCCAGACCGCCGACCAAGGCCGTCGAACGCACGATGCTGTAACCCAGATCCACTGTCGCCCCCGAGGGCAGCAACTGACTGACGCCCGCCAGGAACGTGCGGAAACGCTCGCTACCGAAACTATTGGCGCCGACCCCGGCGCTGCTGCGCTCCTCCTCGACGCGCTGGAATTCGGCGGTCGAACGCAGCACCAGATCGTAGATACCCTTCTGCACGGGAATCTCGTATTCCCCGACGCGCAGCGTATAGCCCTCGATGCTGATGGCGCGGTTGTTGGCCAACGTCTCGACGACCACGTCGCCCAAGGCCAACGGCAGCGGCGCGGCGTCGTAAAGCTCGGTGATCTCGGGCGTCAGGTTTTCATATCCGACCGACTTTTCGGGCTCGATCTTGACCTCGTCCTCGACCACCGGCGAGGAGGCGTCCGCGGGCGCGATCTGGACCGGAGCCGGAGGAGTGGCCTCAAAAACATCCCCCCGCACCGTATAGGTCGGCAGCTCAACGGGCGCGTATGCGCAACCGACCAGGCATATCGGACCTAGAAGCGCGATGAGGACGCAGGAAACCTTGCTTCCCATCCGGGAACCTCCCATCAGTCTGTGGGCGACATGCCCGAGTTCGAGGGCAGAGAGCCTAATGGTGCCCCGCCCAAGAATCAATTCCTATGTACATGCCGGTTTTCCCTCGTGTGCATCTCACGGATCCGTGAGATGCACACACGGGCTGGGAGCACAGGTCCGTTCTCTGGCTCCCTGAAGGGGAGCAATGTGAATAGCCAGGGGTTGACACCCACGGCTAATCACATTCGACCCCTGCGGGGTCGAGCAAGAGGACAGATTCGATTTGTACCCCCGGCTGTCAGGGGCGCATCTCGCGGCTCCGTGAGATGCACCCTTCTTCCTCGGACTGGCAGCGCGGGCAGAAGAATGTACTGCGCTGTTGCTGTACGAAGCGAACGATCGGCGTTTTGCACCGCGGGCAGGGCTGCCCGGCGCGGCCATAAACCCCCAGCCGCTCCTGATACGCGCCGGGCCGTCCCAGGGCATTCTCGAAGGTCGAGAAGCTCGTCCCCCCCATCTCGATGGCTCGGCGCAGGATCGCCCGCAGCCGGCGATGCAACCGTGTCACTTCGGCCATCGTGAGCGAGCCGACGGGCCGCGCCGGGTGGATTCGCGCGGCGAAGAGCGCCTCGGAGGCGTAGATATTGCCCAGCCCCACCAGCCGGTCCTGGCGCATGAGCCAAGGTTTGATCGGCGTGGGACAGCCGCCCAGCAGTTGGCCGAGCCGCCGCGCGCCGAGGCCGGGCGCGAGCGGATCCAGTCCGGCCGGCCGGGCTTCGGCCCAGTTGCGGCACACCCGTAGCGTCCCGAGCCTTCGCACGTCGCGAAACAGCAGTGCCCCGCGATCCAACCGCAATCGCGCCCGCGTGGGCGGGGTGGTCGGCCCGTCGGCGTCTTTCTCCCAGGTCAGCCGCCCGGTCATGCGCAGGTGGATCAGAAGCCAGCTCGCCTCTCGCTCGAGCCGATCGGGTGACAGGCCGTGGGACGGGACGGCCCGTCGCGGCGCCACCAGGGCTAGGCCCACCTGCTTCCCCACGCGTCGCAGGCCTCCGATGAGGCGACCCTCGATCAGCTCGGTCTCCAGCGTCCCCAAAAGTGGGTCGAGGACCTCCATGCGCAGCACCCGCCGACCACTGAGCCGGGGCGTCAACTGGCGCACGATCGTTTCCACCTCCGGCAGCTCGGGCATCGCCGCGTCTCTCCTCGCCGGACATCCTAACGACCCCACAACGCCCGGCCCACCATATTTTCACTTTTGCCAACGCGCGCGGGCTAAGCTAACATGACGGGGTCACCATCTTGGGCAGGATGAATCCATGGACCAGACCGATCAAACCATTCACGCGGATGATACGAGCTATCGCAGGCGGGCGTTTCGGCCGTTTCTGATCGCCGGGTTCATGGTCGTGATCGTCTTCATCGTGACCATCCTGGGAACCGCGGTGTTCTACAAGATGAAAATGTCCAGGCTCATGGAACTGCAAAAACACGCCAAGGAACACTACGCCCGCAACAATGAGTCCTTCGCGTTCGACGCCTCCGCCGTCGATCAAAGCGTCAGTTCCGCCCGCTGGTCCGAGATGTTCGAAGTCCGCCGACGGCTGCTGGCCAAGATGACGCCCGAAACCGAACGGGTGATCCGCAAGGCGCTGGGGGTGACCTCGCAAAACGAGTTGATCTCGATGGCGACCGGGCTGTTGGGCCTCACGCCGGCCCTCGAGGCGCTGCTCGACGAGCAGCTGGCCGCCCTCGAGGAGGCCCGCATGAGCGTGGACGAATATCGCTGGCTCTTGGGACTGGCCGTGAGGGAAATTCTGAAGAAGACAAGTCCCCAAGAAGAGGCGGGGTCGCGCTACTGGAGCGTCCTCGAGAGCGTCGCCGAGCTCAGCGCCACAACCGGCGACCCGGCCACGACCGTGAGCGCCGATCAACTCTTCGCGGCGCTGAACAAGAAGTACGACGGTCGGCGGATCGGGTCATTGTCGCTGATCGACGAGTTGCACGAAGCGAACCAGGTCACCTCGGCGCTTGATCTGTTGGCGGTGGGTAGCATGTGGAGCGGTCTTCAGGAGGTGGTTGGGATGGCGCGGCATTGAGAGGCCCGCGAATCTCCCGAATCGACGCCGACAAACAAAGCATGCAGCGGGGCTCCCCAATACGATTCATGATGGTTGCGAGATCGATTCGATCGAGAGTGAGTGAAGCATTGTGACGCCTGACTCTCCAGGTTCCGTGGCTCGCCGCCGCCGCCGCGGGCGGTTCCGGTTTTGGCGCGTTGCCTTTGTTGGCGGGGCGTTGTTCATGACGCTGGGGGCCGCCCTCAGCATCGGCGCGTTCATCGCTTACATGAACAGTCTCTCTCCCATCGAGGAACTCGAAGACTACGACCCCCCCGAGGCCACAAGCATTTACGACCGGACCGGCGGACTGGCCATCGGCGAGTTCAAGGACCAAAACCGCCAGGTCGTCCCCCTGCGCGAGATCCCGATGACGTTGCGCAACGCGTTTGTCGCGATCGAGGACAGCCGCTTCTACGACCACTGGGGCGTGGACCTGATCGGCGTGGGGCGCGCGTTCTTGGCCAACTACAAGGCCGGGACGATCCGCCAGGGCGCCAGCACGATCACGATGCAGCTTACCCGCAACATCCTCGAGGACGTGACAACCGAGAGGAGTTACCGGCGCAAGTTCAATGAAGCCATCCGCTCCATGCAGATCGAACGCCGCTACACCAAGAACCAGATCCTCGAGTTTTATTTGAACCACATCTTCTTCGGGTACAATGCATACGGGGTCTGCGCCGCGGCGGCGGTCTATTACGCCAAGGAACTCGATGAGCTGACCATCGGCGAATGCGCCACGCTGGCGGGCATCATCAAGGCCCCCAGCACCGAGAACCCCCGCCGCAACCCCCAACGCGCTCTCAGCCGGCGCGACGACGTCCTCGCGCGGATGCTCAAGCTGGGAATGATCACCGCGGAACAGTGCGAAGAGGGCAAAGCCGAACCGGTCCAAACTCGACCCGGGGTGGGCATGACCAGCCGCTACCCCTATTTCATCAGTGCCCTGTGGCACGACTTGCGGGCGTACTATGGACTGAGCGCGCAAGGTCTGCGCCAGGGAGGCCTGCGGGTCACCTCCACGCTCGACCCCGCCATTCAAGATGCCTGCCGCTGGGCGCTGCGCGAGGGACTCATTGACGTTGAACGTAAGTGGCGAGCGACCAACGCGGCCCGCGCGCGCGCGCAGAAAAAGGACTGGAACGGCCTGCTGCGGCCCGGCGAAACACGGCTGATGACGATCACGCGGATCGACCGCGAAGCGACCACCCCAACCGCCCACGTGCGGCTCGGCCCGTATCGGGGAAGGGTCCCGATCCCGGAAGACCCCCCGTTCTATGAACCGGATAAGGTTCTGAAGGAAGACGGCCGCGTGGACGTCAGGGTCGGCGCGATGGAGGGCAACGACTTCGCGGGGGAAATCGGCATCCAAAAACCGATCCAGGGCAGCATCGTGGTGCTCGACACCTATACCGGGGATGTCCTGGGACTGGTGGGCGGCAGCAACTTCTATGATCAGAAAATGGGATGGAACAACGCGATCCACGGTGGCCGGCAGGTCGGTTCTTGTTTCAAACCGTTTTTCTACTCCGCCGCCTTCGAAAGTGGTTTCTCACCCTCCGACATGATCGTCGACCAGTGGGTGGAGTACCCCACCTTCGCCGGTCCCTATCGCCCCGTCAATTACCATAAGAAAACCGTCTACGGACCAACGACCCTGATCGAAGCCCTCCAGCACTCGCGCAATATCGTGACGATTCGCCTCTATGAAGCCCTGGGCATGAAGAAGGCCCTTGAATTGGTCCATCGTTTCGATTACACCGACGAGCGCAAGCACTGGGACATCCCGGTGGAGCTTTCCTCGTGCCTGGGGACGATCGACTGCTCGCCGCTGCAAATGGCCGCCGCCTATCAGGTCTTCGCCAACCTGGGCGTGGGCATCCGCCCCCAGTTCTTCCGCAACGCGGTCGATACCAGGGGCCGCGTCAAAGTTCCGATTAAGCGCCGCGAGGAGCAAATCGTCGATCCCATCGCCGCCCACCAGACCCAGTATCTGCTGCGCCAGGTCGTTAAGAGCGGCACGGGCCGTTATTCGATCGGCAACAAGTTCGACTCACCTCCCTATCCCCCCATTTGCGGCAAAACCGGCACGACCAATGATTGCCGCGACGCGTGGTTTTGCGGGTTCACGCCCGACCTGGTCATCGTTGTGCAGGTGGGTTTCGATCCGCCCCTGCCGATGGGGCCGAAGATGACCGGCGGCAAGTTGGCCGGTGAAATATGGGCCAAGCTCTTTGAAGAGATCATCGCCACGCGCGAGGACTGGACCATGGGCTTCGATCAGCCCGACGGGATCGAGACCGCCAACGTCTGCGGCGAGACGGGCAAGCGTGTCAGCGAAGTGTGCGGCTACAGTGACCATGATACTTACCGCGCCGTCCCGTTCGCCCGCGGCAAGGCCCCGGTTGAGCCCTGCGACGGCAACGCGATCGTCCCGCTGATTCAGCCCGTCGGCCCGCACTACCCCTACTGGGAAGGCCGCTCGCCCATTCGGGGATTCGCGCGCTGGCCGGGTGAATCCTTCGACGATGAAATTGAAGACGGCGAGTTCGATCGGGAAGATGATCGACAAGCAATTGTATTCTAAGCGAGATAAATCATGACCAAGAAAAAAAGTGAAAGCGGCATCGACTTCGAAAAGGAACTGACCGGCGGCCACAAAACCTATAACAAGAAGGTCGGCAAATGGTGGCTCAAGCTCTCTTCCGATAAGAAGCACGCGCGGGCTTACCGCGCCATCGCGAATCATCTCAAGGAAAACGTCCCCGGCGATCCGCGACTTATTATCGATTACGCGTGCGGCTCGGGTCGCCTGCTGGCCCGCTTGGTGCGCCGTTTCCCCAAGGCCAAGGTGATCGGGATCGACGGCTCGCGCTTGATGCTCGATGACGCCGAAGAGCGCGTGGAGGAACTGGGAAAGCGGGCCGCCGGGCGCGTCGAATTGATCGAAAGCCCCCTGCCCAATTTCGAGTTGGACTGCAAGGACGCCGATTTGGTTGTCTTCTGCTTCGCGAACATCTGCCCCGAGGCCGACGATCAAGACTACTACGACGAGCACGGGGCGACGCGACGCGCCGACGTGACCACCGCCCGGCGCTTGGCCCGCGCGCGCGAACCCAACCCCGATTGGGAAACCGTCACGTGTAGCACCGAAGACCTCTACAACGCGATGATGGACGGCAAGGTGATCTCGCGCAACCTGCGCTCTCTCTTGCGCAAGGGCGGCGTCTGCGCCCGCGTCGAGTACGCCAACGCGAAACGAAAGGAACTGACCGAACTGGTCCGGATGCGGATGGACTTCGAGGCCGGGGCGCTGGGTAAATCGTTTGAAGGCAAGCAAGCCGAACAGATCTTCCGCCTCAGAAAGTCCACCTACATCGGCTCGCGCGTCATCGAGGCCGTCTATCACCATACCGGCGACGACGCGGACCGCATCGGCGGGTTTCTGGTCAATCTTCTGCGCGAGATTTAATGAAAACAGGGGATGGCGTTTCATCTGCCGGGACGGCGACGTCCGGTTGGTGCTTGCCTCCCGCATCTTTACCATCGAAAAAGCAATGTTTTACACAAAGGCGCAAAGTTCGCAAAGATAATTCATGGTCAGTTGCTTTGCGTCCTTTGCGTCTTTGTGTGATAAGAATTTGGAGGATTAACGCGTTTTTCTGGTTGTTCACATCGCATCAAGGCTCGATCTGGATCAACGTTGGATAATCCTTGATCAGGATATTGTGCAGGATGACCGAATCCCGCTCCATGGTGTAATTCAATTCCTGGCGCGTGCCGTTGAGCAGGTCGATGCCCCAGACTTTGCGGGCGTTCGGCACGTCGGGGAGGATTACGTCGGCGCGGGTCTCGACCAGATCGTCGGTCGTTTCGCCGGGGATCCAGGCGGCGATCATCCGGCCGCCGTCATCATGCCGATAGGTAAAGCGTTCCAACTCGCGCTCGGCCTTGATTTCAACCGGGAATTCCTCGCCGCGCCAGCCGTCCATGACGGTGCAGATCGTGCGCAGCGTGTAATAGCCGGCGTCGGGCTGCATCGGGTGGAGGACCTGGCCTGGCTCGGGAACGCGAAAGAGCGACTGGCCGACCGCGCTGGAATTGAAGTATGGATTGCAGTAAAGCGCGAGGGCGTTCAAACCGGCGCAGCCGACGAAGCTCTGCGCGACCAGTTTGGCGCGGACCATCTCTGATTCGCCGTGATAACGGAAATCGGTAAAGCCGAATTCGTCCTTTACGGCCTCCCAGCTTTTCTGGCCGGGCTGGCGCGCGCCGGGCGGATAGATCGACCAGGTCATGAAACTGTAATTGATGTGGCCGTCATACCCGTTGTTGCGATATTCCTGGATTTCACGCCGGGCCTGGGGAAAGAACTGTTTGAGGTGATCGAGGCTGAAACCGGAATCGACGCGGCTGGCAAGCAATCCCAGCGCCCCCGTGCTGAGATGACTAGGGTAGACGTCTTCTTCAATCTCGCCTTTGGCCTTGCTTAACATTGCCGTGCCCGCCTCGCCGCCGCCCATGACGCCCGCGTCCGGATCGATCTCCTTCACCGTGCGAATCAGTTTTTTGTAGACGTCGGGATTGCCCGGCCAGTCGGAGCCGACCCCCCAGAAACTGACGCGGTCCTTGAAGTGATTGACGATGAACCGAACGTAGCGCAGGTAGGCGTCCTGGGCTTCGGGATACTCCCAGGCCCAGCCCGACAGGTCGTAGTAACTGTTGTTGATCTCGGCATGGCGCGAACGCGTCCAGTCCTGCTTGCGCCCCACGTAGATCGGGTTGACCTTGACATCGAGGCTCATCAGGATGTTGATCCCGGCGCGCTTGAGGTCGGTCACGAACTGGTCGAATTCGGGATCGACCTCAAGCCGGCCCTTGACGCGTTCGACGTTGTTCCAGCATTGCATGCCCTCGTCGGCGGTGATGTTGAGCCACTTGAGGCCCAGGTCGTAGATCACCGGCAGATAGCAGAGCTGCTGGGTCAGCCGGTCGTGGTTCATCAGAAAGCTGGTTGAGGAGACAGTCACGCCCGCCCCGCGCGAGACGAGCGCGAGGTTGGCGCCCTGGGGATCGCGCACCTCGACCTCGCCGATCGAGAAGGCGTAGCCGACGTACTTGTCAAGCAGGCGTTTGAAGTTGTTGGCCGTGATCAGGATCTGCTTGGCCGGCCGCGCGTCGAAAGAGATGTCGGTCGTCCCCTGCTCGTTTCCTTCCAGGTCGTGAGTCTCATAAACCGTTTCCCAGTGCCAGGCGTCGCGGCTGACCTGGATTTTGAGTTCACGCGGCAACGCTCGCCCGCCCCAGCGATGGAAGCCCATCCAGTCGGTAAGCTTACCCGCGCGATAATCGGTCGTGCCGAGGACGTAGCCGGTGGCGTTGCCCAGCGCGAACCGCCGGCTGCAAACCAGCCCGACCGACGAGATGGTGGTCTCGCGTGGCAAATCGATGCGGATCCACTCTTCACGGACGTCAGGCGCGAAGCCGCCGTAGCTACACCAGGCCGTGTCGGGGTCGCCGTCGATGAGGTGAATCGGCAGCAGCGGCTGGCTGTCGTTTTCCTTGGTCCGCACCGAGGGATTGGGCGGGTAAGCGCCAAACAGGTTGCTCTTGATCTCCCATGATTTCTTGGGCTTGATCTTGGTCTTGGGATGATTGTTGTCGGCTTGAATCTCGGCGCCGGGCATCAGGTCGGGGCTCACGCCGTAAATATACGTGATGTTGCCAAGCGAATAGATCGGCTCGCCGTTGCTGGTGCCCTCGATCGTCGCGTAATCGGCGAAATCAAGCGGCGTATCCGGCCCGGCCCCCGCGATTGGCGGCCCCAATGTCCAAGAAATCAGCAGGAAGGCAAGCAATGTCCCCGCGCCGATCCTATGTTGATTGTCGTGCGGAATATGAAGACATGGTCTATGGGTCATCAAGTTTTCCTCCATCAAGTTAAGGGTGCCGCTAAAAACTCAGTCCCGGCAGGGACGATTGCTTTCAGTCCGCCACGCAAGTGGCGGGAAATCAAGCCGATAATGAATTGAAGTCCCGTAGGGACGACTGCAAAACCGGACTCTTGAAGGTTCCCTTAAGTCCATTTATCGCCAATGAGGATCAGGCGCGGCCGGCTACCCGTTTCCCGTCCGCGGCCGCTCATGGCGAGGAACGGCGGATAGTGCGGTAGGGCTGAGCGATATGGCAGCACTGCTACTGTAACTCCGGAGTTGTCGTTCAATCAACAGGCTTGCGTCAGACGGAATCGGGCGTCGATGGTCCAGGTGGCTGCCTCGATTCACCGACCGCCCTATAAGAATAAAAAAACATCTTTTTTTTCTGGATTCATCGCCGGTCCCCGTATCAAACGGGGCTCATAACATCAGTCATTTAAAGCACCCATAAAGCGGGGGGGGGGTAACTCCGAAAGGTTTGTTGACATTTCCCAGATGGGATATA
>CAUZJO010000039.1:0-32543 GCA_963580245.1 Candidatus Sumerlaeia bacterium
CCCCACCCAAGCCAGGCGGGTCGCGACCGACAGGCTCATAGTTGTTTTTGAGCCATTGGATGTCCATTTTCAGCCGGCCAATTTCTTCGTAAAGTGGAGCCGTCAGCTCCTCCTCGGTCTTCGCCAGCCGGTTGATTTTGCCCGAAAATAGTTCCGGAGCCTTCGTCAGGAGTTGCTTCTTCCACTCCGAGATCTGGTTGGGGCGCACCTGATATTGGGTTGCCAACTCGGCCAAAGTATTCACGCCCCGGCCGGCATCCAAAGCCACCTTGGCCTTGAATGCGTCCGTAAAAGTTATTCCTTTTCGTCCCATCTGTATCCGTCCTTTCGTGTCCTTTACAGGATACAAATTCCACTTAAGCCGGTGGTCCGCAATTCGGGGGGGACCGTAGTGGCCTGGTTGTTCAAAGTGTTGATTCTGCTTGCGTAACCCTAATAGCTACAATGCATTAGGTTCGCCTTACAAGCCGGGAGTCGCGGGTTCGAGTCCCGCTCCACCCACCATTGAATTCATTGGATTTATGAGCTTCCACCTCCCCCGACTTCAACGACATCAGCTATAGTCTGTCTATAGTTTTTCTCTAAAGCCCGAACGACGCGGGCGTCGGCGTTCGGTAATAGGTGCGCATAAATCTCGGTCGTCTTAACTGACTGATGGCCCATTAAATCACGGATTTGTTGCAGTGGGATCCCGGCCTGGGCGAGCCAGCTTCCGAACGTGTGGCGCAAGTCATGTATGCGCCATTAACCGATCCCCGCCTTCGCACAATCGATCAGGAAACTACGTCGCCAGTTTTGATGGTGAGGGAAAAGCGCGTCGGAGGGTTCGTCCCGGCGCGGGGCAAGATAATCGAAAAACGGCGCGGCGATCGGAACGGCGCGATACGGATAACGAGGCTGACCGCCCTGCGCGGAGTTGCGGATGCGAATGATGTGGGTATCTAGATTGATGTCGGCCCACGACTAATTCCAGGTCTTCTAAGGAAGCAGGTTGAAAGCTGTGGCCGACCTTGTCTCCATCTGAAATAGAAAAGTACCGTGATAAAATTGAATCGGGATTTTACGACAGATCGCCGCGAGTTGAGCTAGCAAGAGCGGTTGTAAATGAAGAAGTGGATCGGGGGGTGGAGTTCGACGTTTTTCTGTGCCACAACAACAAAGATAAGCGATTCATAAGAGAGATCGCTCACCGCCTAAAAGAGCAGGAGTTGCCGACGTTCTTGAAGCAGTTTCACCCGTCATACCAAATAAACCGCTGCTCGGTCGCAAACCGCCGCACGTTTTTCGTATCCACCCAATCCGCGCGATACTTCTGATGTTCTCCGATCGGATAGCCCATCAAGTTATCGCTGATGCCGATCACCGTGTTGCCCTTCACCGTAATAGACGACTCCTTCGTCCCCTTGCCCAACCCATTGACACCCACGGATCCCAGCGGCATGTCGAACCCGTCGAGGTTGCCCTTGGCGCTCGTCTTGGGACCGATATTCCGCCACGCCACGCTCGACGGGTCCTTGTCGCCCCGTCTTGATAATACCACGCAATTTTACCCTGCCCGTCCACCTTGATCATCAACCCTTGCGGCTTCCCAGCAACGATATCGACGGCGGTGTCTTCGTCCGTCTCCTCCGACTCGTAATAATGGCTAATATAAACATCGGCGCCTCGAATTTTGAACAACGGCTGCGCCAAGTCCTGGGCCCCCGTCCCCCAGCTCGCCCCGCGCACGAACCCCATCGCCGCCTCGCCGCCGCTCGTCTTCTCGAAGATCACCATAAACGTCAGCGGCTGACTCCCCATCACGATCGGCGTCATCATCGTCGTGTCGATGTACTGGTTCCAGTTGCCCATCAGCGGGATCTCCATCGCCGATTTTCCGTCCAGCGACGGATGATTTCCGGTCGTTTCATTCCAGCGCCAGACCAGCCCGCGCGATCCGTCGTTGTTGCCCGTGCCGTGCGCCGCCAGCTTGCCGGCCTCCCGCCCCGCGAAATCGTCGGCCAGTTCGGCCAGTGCAATGTAATCGAGCTTGAGCGTCCCCAGCTTCTGCCCCGACCCCACTTTCATCTCCGTCGTCACGACCCGCTCTTTCATCGTAAATTCTAACGTAATCGTGTCGCCGGCGCTCATCCGCCCCAACTTCAGGTACCCGCCGTCACCCCATGCAATATCCTTCGCTTTGCCATTAACATTGACCGCAACCTGTTCGCGATCGACCCATGTCGGCGCCCGCACCGACACCTCCTCGCGCTCCCGTTTCATTTTCAGCACCGCTTTGCCTTCATACGGCAGGTAGCTATCGAGATCGGCCCACGGCGACGTCCGGTTCAGCAACAAATTCACCTTCAGCCGATTGTCCTGCACCTCCATGATGCTGTCCCACGCGAAATAAATCCCCCGCGTCCCGTTCCCCTGGCAGCACCCCGCCCCGCCTAACCATCCCCTGCAGCGCTCGTTCGCGTCGTCGGGCTGATGCAGGTTGGGCGGCAGCGGCTTGTTCATCGGAATCTCGCCCTTGATGTGATACGACAGGCTGCGAATCGACCCCGTATTGTTCGGATCGCCCGCCCGTGTCAGCGGCCGCGCGTTCATCCGGTCCACGTCCTCGCGCGTGAGCTGTCGCCGCGTCAGGCCGTTGCGCACCCAGCGGTCGATCGTTTCCCAGTAGTCGCCGTGTCCCGTGCGGCTCAGCATGCACGCCACCTGCATCATGTCGCCGAAGTCGCACAAGTGGAGATGATTAGCCAGACCGACCTGCTCCGAATCGTGATCCGCAAAAAACTGGTCCGCGCCGTTCTTCACCCATTGCGCGATGTCCTCGTCCCCCGCAATCAACGCGTACGACAACATCGAGTTCATGCAATGCGTGAAAAACGTCCCCACGTTGTGAGACTATCCCGTTTCGCGATTGAAATACACCGGGTCCTGATAAAGATACTGCGCCATCCCCCACGCCAACTCCAACGCCGGTTCGTAACCCGAAACTTTGTACCACGTCGTCGCGGCCTGCGGCATCCAACACACCATGTTCGCCGCCGCGTCGCCCGTCATGCTGTCGAACACCTGCCCCACGTCGCCCAGCGCCGCCACCTTGCCCTCGCCCGTCTCGATGTAATCCGGCGAGTAGCCCCGCGCCAGCTTGAACCACAGTTTATCGCCGTCAAGGATCGCCAACTCTAACAACCGATCGACTTTCCGGTTCGCCAGCTCTTTCCACAGCGGATTCTTGTCGTGCTGATGCCACGTCGCGTATGCCCGAAGCTGCCGCCCCTCGCCGAAGATGTCGGCGTACGGCTTGCCGGTCGTCTCCGTCACCGAGTCGATGAACGCCCACGGCCGCCCCGCCACCGGCGCGTAGAACAACCCGTCGGGCCCCGTCAGCCGCACCAGCGAGCCGATCAGCTTGCTGTCCTGTTCCAGGTTCATGGCGCTGCCGATCATCGCGCGCATCAACTTGATCGACTCCGACCACTTGGCGTTCTGGTTCTGGTTGGAACCGTGCCCGATCTCGAACACCGCCGGATTGAACGCGCCCCACACCAGATGATAAATGCAATAATCCGTCTCGCGCGGCGAGATCAACCGCGTCAGAAAGTTCACCGCCCCATCCGCCAGCTCGACCAGGTCCAGTGTGTCGGGCACGTCGGCATAGTAGTGCTTGCCTTCGATCGCCGTCGCCGGGATCGTGCTCGGGTCATCCGGCAGGTTCGGGTCGTAATAACCCGGATGCGCCACACGCGGCACCGGCGGAGGCGGCGCGGCGGCCCAACCGACACCCAGCCCCAGCATCAGGATGCTCATTGTCACAAGTGTATAAGCTTTCATGATCGCCTTGCTCCTTGTCACCAGACTGGATTTCTGTTTGATGCTATATGATCGTATTTCCAGTTCTCTCGTTCTCACATCAGGTCTCACCAAAAGAAGTGCTGATCGCTGACGAACCGGCGCACGGCCCGCATCGGTGCCTTGTCTTCACAATATTGGCCCGGCTGCAATTTGAACAGGTCGTAGTCGAAATCTGATTCGATGACGGTTCCCGCCTTCAACGTCAAGTGGAACGGCTCTGAAATGCTTCCCCAATTCTTGTTCATTCACGTCGGAGCTCCCACCCTGGGAATCTTTGTAGCATCCTCTCGTTATGTAGGCGCTCATCCGCCTTTTGCCCCCGCCCATCCTCCCGCGCCCACCTGGATGCCGTTATGATCAGGCCACCGACGCTCTTTGAGCCATTGGTCGGATCGTAATAGATGAACGAATCGGTCGGGTAGTCTGAATTGAACACTTTGTCCGGGCCGCGTCCAATGACGTGAATGGTTGCTTCATCAATATAAACCACGAAAGCGGCCCGCGAATCTTGCGCCAGCCGGTCTCTCCAGATCGTTCTGAACTCCTCTTAATTCAACGGTTCCGGTGCGTCTTCCATGACTTGATAGAGTTGGATTCGATGTCCTCTTTTCGGAATCAACAGGTCCTTCTTCACGTCCGAATGAGAGATCCCCCGCATGAAATGATCGGCGCCGACGACTTCTCCTTCCTCGAGATCGATAGCGCGGTCCTTGATGATCTCGATCAGGATTCTTTGGCGCCTCCGGCTATCCATGAAGGCGGATCGAATCCTAGCTTCCAAGAATCCCGGAAAGAATAAGACAAAATAGACAATAACCACGAAACAAAAAACGAGGAAAACGGCCAATCTCGCCCTTCCCGTTATAAACCAGAGGAGCCCGAAAATCACAAGAAGCACGAACAGGACCGCACCTAAAGCTTGTAAATCACTCAGTGCTCAACCCTCTTCGCGTTTAATTCTTCGGCCCCTCGCGGCCCGCCGGCTCATCTTGGTTCGGGCTTGCGACGAGGCCCTTGGGTCGCCGGCCGAGCCACGCCCGCCACGCGAACAGCGGGTTTCCCAATACGTAGCGTCGAAAAAGCCGGCGCGGTTCGAGCGCCAGCCGGAAGAGCCATTCCAGCCCGACGCGACGCATCCAGCGCGGCGCGCGCAGGCGCGTGGCGGCATAGTATTCAAACAGTGCCCCCACGCACCACCACACCCGCGGCTTTCCCCCGTCGGCCCACTCCAACCCGCGACGCTCCTGAAGCGGCGCGCCCATGCCCAGCAGAACCAAATCGGGATCGGCCGCCTCAAGCGCCTCGGGCAGTCGTTCACTCGCGGCATCATCCAGGTAGCCGTGATGGGTCAGAACGACGTTCAATACGGGAGCCCATTCGCGAAAACACCGCGCGGCCCTGTCGGCTTCACTAGGATGGCCCTCCGCCGCCGGTCGCCCGCCGACCAACGCAAGCCGCAAGCCCCGTTCCGCCAACGAACGGATCAGGCTCCGGGTAAAATCGCCGGCATTGATCCGCTCGGGCAGGCGGCCGCCGCGCCAACGCACCGCCCATACGACCGCCTGCCCGTCGGCGTAGAGGCAGTCCATCTGGCCGAGTCGTCGCGCGTGATCGGGGTCGGCGAACGCCAGGTTGACCTGCGCGGCGTTGAGGTATCCAACGCGGAGGGGCTCGGTTCGCTCCTCGGCGGCCTTGAGGACGAGGTCAAGAAACTCCTGGGTATTCAGCCGGGCCAGGCGGTATCCGAGGAACGGTTGGTTCGGAGTCGGAATCAAGCGGGGCTCGCCCATGACGTGTCGTCTGAACGCTCTGAACGGGGAATTTGGTCAATCGCGCCAGTAAGCCCGGCGCCGCACGCTCTTCAGCCGGCCTTGGCGCCCGTCGGAATGGCGATAGCCGAGCAGCACGCGGGGCGGCTCGGGCGCAAAGGCATACGCCGCCCAGCTCCCATCTTCGGCCTCGATTTCATAAATCAGCGACGGTCCATCCTCGAAGTTCATGCCTTCAAGCCAACCGGACCGCTCGACCCGGCTGATGACGGCCGAGACGGGCTCGGGAACGGGCGCGCGGTTCGAAACCTGGCTGGGCAGCAACCGGATCGCCATTTCCTCGCCCACCTCCAGTTTCAGTGCCCGCAGGCTGACGGCCAATTGCTCTTCCAGCAGCGTGTTGGAGTCCCACTCAAGGGGCCGATCGGTTATCGCCTGGCCGTCCCAGTAGCTGTTGGCGCTGAATCGCGGCGGATCGCGATACAACTGGAGGTCCTTGAACGTCTGGCCGCACCACTCCTGAGAGCTGTAAGTGGCCTTGACCAGGCGCGAAGGCCGCGCGCGGTCGACGAACAGGCTGACCATCAAATGATAGGGGTAGTTCTTGGTCTCGACGCGCGAGAAGATGTTGCATTTCAAAACCGGCAGGATCCGTTTGCCCTCGTAGGGCGGGTCGGCCTTGACGTGCTGGCGCGTGTCCATCGGTTCGGAGACCAAGATGCGCACCTCTTCGTGGGGGCGAGGTTGGCCGTAAATCACCCGCTCGGCGTCGTAGATCGCCACCTCGGCCAGCCCGTCGTCCCACAGAGGGTCAAACGACCATTGAGGGTCGAAGTGCTCGTTGATCTTAGGATCATCCGCCTGAGCCGTGCCAACGAAAATGAGGGCCAAACAAAGAAACGTCCAGACGGCCCGCGTTGTCGCCCTAAAGGGAATCGGTGCGGTCTTCTCGCGCATCGTCAAGAAAAGCATTTACGGCCCTCGCCTCCTCTGCGGTCCACCATCCGTACCTTTAGTATATCATCATCAGGATCCGGTCTCAATTCAGATAAGCCGCTTGGACCGAATCACACTATTCCGGGCGCATGAATCGCCAGAACTTCAACCCACGTTCGATTCGCGGATCACAAGGGTTGCTCTCGAAGCCAATAGAGGACAAAATCCAATCCCGATTGGATGGTATGATCCAGCGAAATGGGAAATTTCGGTACCAATGAGCCCCAAACCCACACGCAACAAGATCGGCGAGTATCTGGAGTTCGCGACCGGGCTGGCCGAGGAGGCCGGGCGGATCACGTTGAAATACTTTCGCCAAGGGGCGGCGGTCGAGACCAAGGCCGACCAGACGCCGGTGACGATCGCAGATCGCGAGACCGAGCAGTTCCTGCGCGACGAGATCGAGGGGCAGTATAAGGAGCACGGCATCCTCGGCGAGGAATTCGGAGAACACAACACCGGAGCGCGCTGGCGGTGGATCGTCGACCCCATCGACGGCACGCAGGCCTTCGTCCAGGGGTTGCCGCTTTATACCGTGTTGATCGCGCTCGAGTGCAACGGCGAACCGCACCTAGGGGTGATTCACAACCCGGTGCTCGGCGAGACCGTCGCCGCCGCGACCGGCCTGGGCTGCCGGCTCAATGGCGAGCCGTGCCACGTAAGCGATACCGCCGACCTCGGCGAGGCCTGGATCCAGACGACCGATTATGCGGAATTGACGCGGCGACGGCCGAAGCTGGCGGCGGGCCTACTCGGGGCGGGCAAATGGGCGCGCACCTGGGCCGATGGGTATGGATACCTGCTCCTGGCCACCGGCCGGGCCGACGTGGCGCTCGACCCGATCGTCAACCTGTGGGACGTGGCGCCGGTCAAGCCGATCATCGAGGAGGCGGGCGGCCGGTTCAGCGACCTCGACGGCCACGCCTCGATCCACAACGAAACGGCACTGGCGACCAACGGCAAGCTGCACGATCAGGTCCTGGAGCTGGCGCGCCTGGATCGCTGAGGCGCTCAACGCTTTTTCTTGGCCTCGTTCTTCTTCTTCTGGTCGCGGATCAGTTCCTTCAGGACCCAGCCCATGGACCGGATATCGTGGCGATCGGCACGCTCGATCGTGTGGCGGATGGCTTCGAGCGGGAAGCGGCGGGCGGCGATCTCGATCTGCTCCAGGATGATCGTGTTCATCTTCTGGCTGAGCGTGTTCAGGTAACAATCGACCGCCTCCTGGACCTTTTTCTCGTCCAGGGGGACCTGGTCGGGAGGGCGGGCATAGCGGTAGGCGGTCGGGTCGCGCAGGGTGGGGTCGGGCACGAGGCGGGCGACCTCGTCGGGAGGGATCGGCGTCTTGATCGGCGCGCGGAATTCGAACAGGCCCTCCTCCTCGGGATGATCGGGGACGTAGCAGCGCAGGTATTTCTTGCGCCGCAACGCCTCGATGATCCGCCCGATCTTTTCAGGCTCCAGGCCGCAGCGCTTGGCAAGTTCATCCAGCGAAACCTCGACGGTCCCCGTCTGGCGGTGGGCGCGGCAATCGAGTTCAACGAGTTTCTTAAAGACCAACCAGCCGCCGGCACGAATCCGGTTCAGCTCCGCTGGAAGGCCGCTCCACTCGATCCATTCGGCTTGGTCGTATCGTTCGAGATACATGGGTCCCCCCTTTCCCGTGGCCCGCCCGGATGGAAATCCATCACGTACTTTCGGCGACTTTGCGCGCGCGTTCAGCCCCGGTCATTATGGGTTTAGTCTTCCTGTAAAGGCAATGACCAGGCTCTCCGCGTGGCGTCCCCCACTTGTGCGCGGTGGGGGGCTTCAGTATGTTGCCAAGGATGGGACGGCCCAATAACCAGACCCCTCGGGCTGATCGTTCGTCCTGGTTCGCCTCGTTGCTCGTCTTGGGTTCCTTTACGTGGATTCTGGTTTGCCTGCTCATGATCCGGCAGGCCTGGCAGGCACCTCAGGTAACCAAGATCTCAGGTCTGTGGTGGGAGATCGCGTCGGGGTTGCCGGTGCTTGTGTGGGCCTGGGGACTGGTTTCTGGGAGACTTGACCATCTCCGGCAACGGCAATGGTACGTACTGCTGGCCTGCGCCGCGATTCTGCGGTTGGTCCTGATCGACCTGCCTCCCGCCCAGTCCGACGACCTCTATCGTTACGTCTGGGAGGGCGGGGTCCAATGGGCAGGGTTTAATCCCTATGCCCTGGCGCCCGACTCCGAGGCCCTGGCTCATCTGCGTGACGATCCGTGGGAGAGGATCAACCATCGCCACCTCGCCACGATTTACCCTCCCCTCGCCCAGTGGAGCTTTACCCTGGCGGTCAAGCTCGGAGGCGCGCTCGGCTCGCCGCTCGTGGGCATGAAGCTGCTGTTCACCTTCTTCGAGTGGCTGGCGATCATCGCGCTGGCCGGTTGGCTGGCCCGGCGGGGCCGGCCTCCTACGCACCATAGCCGCTTTCAGCCGCCGCAGCCTCGGCTGCTTTGGCGAAGGAGGCTCGGCGGCGGAGCGGGACGGGCGTGGGCGGGGTTGGTCGCGTTTCATCCGCTGGCCATCATCGAGGTTTCGGGTAACGGGCATCTCGACGGGCTGATGGTCGCGCTGGTTGTCGCGGCGTTGTGGGCTTGGGAATCCAGGGGCTCCGAAGACGATGCCCCGCACCGTTCGATCGTCCTCGCTCTGGGACTGTTGGCGCTGACCGGCGCGATTCTGACCAAGCTGGCGCCGGTTCTGTTGCTTCCGTTCGCGATTTGGGTCTTGGGTCGGCGCTGGTGGTGGATCGTGGGAGTCCCCGTGTTGGGGTTTCTGGCATACCTTCCTTATGCGGACGCGGGTTGGGGGGAACTCACGTCTTCGACAAAGGTTTACCTCTCATCCTGGCACGCCAACGCCCCGCTATTCGACCTCATTCAGTGGGTTTGCCGGGGCAATCAGCTCACGGCCCGTTACGTTTACTGGGCCGGCCTGATGATCCTGGTCCTTGTCTTGTGGTTGCGACGCTGGACGCCGGGGCGGGCGGCGTTGGCGGTTCTGGGGTATTATCTACTCGTCGGACCCGTGCTCCATCCGTGGTACCTGCTGATGATCCTCCCGCTCGCCGCCGCCGCTCCGAGCGGTCAGTGGGCCTGGCTTTGGCTGACATTAGCCGTACCCTTGGATTACTATCGTTACACGGATGATCCGCCCGGGTGGGTCCCTTGGATGATCTGGGGACCGTTCTGGGTTCTACTGGTGGGATCGTTTGTCTGGGGAGAACTCGAGAGCCGGTCGGGGGGACCCATCCGATTTCGGTTCATGATCCGAAGAGGCGGGTCGGGAAGGAGCGGCGAATGATCCGAATCGTCGTGGACGACCGCGAACGGGCGGGCGGACTGGCCCGGGCAATCGGGCGCGTCATAGGCCGACGGCCCGAGGTGGCCAGGCTGGCGGTCGGCGACGTCACGATCGGCGACCGATTCGTGGTTGAGCGCAAGGAGGCGGCCGATTGGGGCGTGTCACTGCGCGACGGCCGTCTCGCGCGCCAAATTGGGGCGGCTCAAGGGCGTGCGCGGGGCGATCCTGATCGTGGAGGGAGAGTTCAGCCCGCGAATCCTGCGGGGAGTGGACCCACGGCGTGTCCGCCAGGCGATGCTCGAGGTCAGTCTGAATTGGCGAATCCCGCTGCTCCACAGCCGAGACGTGGCGGACACGGCCCACTGAATCGGTGCTTTAGCCGAACGCATCGGCGGCGACGCGTCGGAGATCGGGCTGGCCTTGGAAACGAGGGCCAAGCTGGCCGCCTCCCCACTGGGTCTGGCCCGAGCCTCGGACCCGTCGCCATCGCAGAGGACTGAAAATGTTCAACTTGCCGCTCTGGAACGTATCCAATCCTTGGGACATCGAAAGGCCGCGCTCCTCCTGGAGCATTTTGGATCGGTCAGTGCCATTGCTCGGGCGGATGAGGAGCAGTTGACGAGCGTGCGCGGTATCGGTCCCACGCTGGCGCGCAAGATATCCGAGAGTCTGACTTCGAGGTGAGTCCCCGGAAGCGCGAAATGGCGCTCTCACAACAGCCCAATTGGGATTCTCCTAAAGCAAACCCCGAGACGGGGGAATGCCCGGCCACGAAGGGAAGGGGAAGCCCGTTGGCGGACCCGCCCGGAAAAACCGTATAAAAAACTGAGAATATTGATGCTATACACGCCCCGGATCAACCGAAAAGAAATAGAATGAGGCCAAGATGGGCGTTCTGATATACATTAACCCATGGAAAGGGAAACGGCATCGATTTTGCTTAGTTCCATTGAAGATGCGGATGCACTTGGATGAAATGGAAGGCCGTTGTCTGTTTGAAAGACCATGATGCTTCAAAACCGAAAATTTATGGGTGAGATGCTGGTCGGCAAGGGACTGCTCGATCCGGACGACCTCGATCAGGCTCTCAACGAGCAAAAGCGCACGGGCGACCGCCTAGGCGAGATTCTGTGCAAGATGGGGGCGATCGGCGAGGAAGACCTCATGCGCACCCTCTCCGAGCAGCTCAGCATCCCATTCCTACCCCTGACCGACATCAAAGTCGATCGCGAGGCGGTCGATTCGGTCCCCGCCCGGCTCGTCAATCTCTATGATTTCGTCCCCCTCAAGCGCGAGGGCAGCACCTTGCGCGTGGCGATGAACGACCCGCTCGACGTGCACACACTCGACGAATTGCGCCTGCACTTGAAGGCCGAAATCGAACCCGTTTTCGCCACGTCCAAGGACATCCATGACACGATCAAGCGCTACTACGGCATCGGCGCCGACACGATGGAAGGCATGCTCGAGATCGCCGACGACGGGGAAGACGGCAAGGAATTCAAACCCGCGCTGGTCGATGACATCGAAGACCTGGCCGAGGATGCCTCGATCGTCCGCTTCGTCAACCAGATCATCATGGAGGCGATCGACGACCGGGCCACCGACATCCACTTCGAACCGCTCGAGGAACTGTTGCGCATCCGCTACCGGATCGACGGCCTGCTCTACGAGGCGACGGTGCCGACGACGATCAGCCGTTATCAGGCGGCCATCATCTCGCGCCTGAAGATCATGGCCGACCTCAACATCGCCGAGCGCCGGCTGCCCCAGGACGGCAAAATCGTCATCCGCAAGGGCGACAGTGACTTCGACTTACGCGTCTCGACTATCCCCACTCCCAACGGCGAGTCGGTGGTGTTGCGTATCTTGTCGCGCGACAGCGAGTTCGTGACCATCGAAAAACTGGGCTTCGACGGACATCACAGCAAAATCATGCGGGGCATGATTCAGCAGCCCCACGGGATTCTCTACGTGACCGGGCCGACCGGATCGGGCAAGTCGACGACCCTGTACGCGGCACTCAACGAGATTAACCAGATCGAACGGAAGATATTGAGCATTGAGGACCCGATCGAGTACCGGATCAACGGGGTCATGCAGGTGCAGGTCAACCCGAGTATCGGCCTGAACTTCGCCCGCTGTCTGCGGACCTTCCTGCGCCAGGATCCGGACGTGATCATGGTCGGTGAGACGCGCGACCAGGAGACGGCGCAGATCACGATCCAGACCGCCCTGACCGGCCACCTTGTCTTCTCGACGCTGCACACCAACGACGCCTGTTCTGCCGTGACGCGCTTGCTCGACATGGGGATCGAGCCGTTCCTGATCAGTTCGTCGCTCGAGGGTTTGGTGGCCCAGCGCCTGGTGCGCAAGCTCTGCCCCGAATGCAAACAACCCTGCAAGACCGACCCATACCAACTCGCGCGGGTGAACGTGACGGGGGACGACCCGGACACATTGGAACTCTATCGCAACCGGGGTTGCGAGAAGTGTCGCTATACGGGCTTCCTCGGCCGGACGGCGATCTATGAGATCGTGCAGATCACCGAGGAGTTCCGGCGGATGATGGTTGAACGTGCTCCGGCCAATGAACTCAAGAAACTGGCCGTGAAGAACGGCCTGCTCCCGATGCGCCACGGCGGGTGGATGAAATGCAAGGAAGGCGTCACGACGACCGAGGAGGTGCTGCGCGTGACAATGGAGGACGAAAGCGACTTTAGCGAAGTCGCCCCGCCGCCCGAGCCGGAGCAAACCCAAGGCGCGCCGGAACCCGTTCAGTCCCAACCCGCTCCCGTCGAGATGGCCATCGATTTCCGCGAAGAGGCGCAATGAGCGTCCGAGCATGGTTGAAGTTCCCCGCCGATTCATCGTCCATGGCCTCTTCTGTTTTTCTTGAGCCTGATCCAAGGGCGTGATTGGTATTTGAGACGTTCGGTCAAGAACTCGGAGGATGGTTCAATCCCGTGCCCGTTTTCACTTATAAAGCCAAGGACCGCAAGGGTGAGCTGATCACCGGCACGCTCGACGCCGACACGCGCGGTGCCGTGAGCAATCGGCTCCAGTCGATGGGCTACTTCCCCGTCGACATCAGCGGCGGCGGCGACGAAGGGGGGGCCGGGGCCAAACTCAAGCAGCTCGGCAAGCAGCGCGCCGCCCGTGTGCGCAGCGCCGACCTGTCCCATTTCTATCGCCAGATGAGCGACCTGATCGGCGCGGGCGTGCCGCTGGTCAAGTCGCTCGGCATCGTGCGCAGCCAAACCGAGCACGCGGGGCTGCAAACGATCCTGGGTCAGGTCAGCGCCGACGTGCAGGGGGGCGACACCTTCGCCGGCGCGCTGGACAATCACCCGCAAACGTTTACCAAACTGACAGTCGCCCTGGTGCGCGCCGGCGAGGCGGGTGGCCTGCTCGACCAGTCGCTCATCCGCATCTCCGACTACGCCGAGAGCCAGGAGGAGATCAAGAGCAAGCTCAAGTCGGCCATGGCGTATCCCGTCATCATGCTGCTGTTCGGAACCGTGGCCATTATCGTGCTGCTGACCTACGTGATGCCCAAGGTGCTCGACATCTTCGCCGAACTGGGTCAGACCCTACCGGCCATCACGGCGTTCCTGATCGATATCACCAATTTCCTGCGAGACTACTGGCACGCCCTCATCATCGGCGGGGTTCTGGCCGGCTTTGGCTTCAGGCGTTTCATCAAGACCGATCGCGGGGAGCACCAGTTCCACCTGTTCCTGTTGAAGCTCCCCAAGTTCGGCGACCTGCTTCTCAAGCGCGAAATCGCGGCCTTCACGCGCACGTTGGGCTCGCTCTTGCGCAACGGCGTCCCGATCCTCAATGCCCTCTCGATCTCCAGCGAGGTGATGACGATCCGGCCGATCCGCGCTGAAATCGAGAAGATCCCCGAGAGCATCACGCAGGGTTCGGGAATGGCGCCTAGTTTGCGCAGCAGTCCGCTCTTCCCGCCGATCGTGGTCAACATGGTCGCCATCGGCGAGGAGACGGGGCAATTGCCCGACATTTTGTTGCGCGTCGCCGATTCGTACGAAGTCCAGGTCGAGCGGGCCATCAAGACCGTGACCTCGATCATCGAGCCGATCATCATCCTGGTGCTCGGGTTGATCGTGGGCTTTATCGTCATCGCCATGTTGTTGCCGGTCTTCTCAATCGATCCGACCGCGGGGATGTAAACCATGACGCAGCGCCGGCGCGGCTTCACGTTCATCGAGATCATGATGGTCATGGTGATCGTCATGCTGCTGCTGGCGATCTCTCTGCCGCGGCTCCAGGGATCATGGCAGAAGGCGCGGCTCAAGCGGGCGGGGCGTGACATCGCGGGGATGCTGCGTTATGCGCGCAACGCCGCCGTGCTGCGCGAACTGCCCTGCGAGGTGCGTTTCGATCCCGAGGAGAGTCTCTATCAATTCGTGATGCTCGATGAATTTCAGCAGCCGATCGAGCAAAAGCGGCGACGACGACGGCGGCGGCCCGAGGACAAGATCGACTTCTCGGTCGGCGGTGACGTGGCCGGGGTGCGACGCTTGGATGACGTCTATATCTCCGCGATATACACGGCCGCGCCCCTGACCGAAGACACCGAGCGGCCGCGTATCATTTATTACGCCGACGGCTCGGCCACGCCGGCCACGATCGTTCTGCAAGACTCCAAGGATCGCGCGATCAACGTTGAGGTCTACCGCACCACGGGCATGGCTCGGGTGGAACTCGGCGTTCCCGAAAAAGAGCCAAAAGCCAGGACGCTCTATTATGGACCGAAGAAAAAGTGAGGGCGAAGAATCGATGAGCTTTCCCGCGCGTCGCCACCGATCGGTCCGCCGACCGCTGCCGGGGTTCGTCCTGCTCGAGGTGCTGCTGTCGCTGACGATCCTGGCCATCTCGGTGGCGGCGTTCATGCGCTCGTTCACCAGCTCGCTGAAGGCCACGAGCCTGATGGAGGTGCGGACCCAGGCGATCTTCTTCGCCGATCAACTCATGGATGAGTTCGAGATTTTCCCTCCCGCCTCCAACGAACAGAGCGAAGGCGGCTTCGGCGACGCTTACGCCGAGTTCTCGTGGTCGGTCGACGTGGAGATCATCAGTCCCAAGTACCGCCTGCGCGATGAACCCGATGGAATCGATCAGTACTTCGCCATGCGCAACTACACGCTCGAAATCCGTTACGACGACGGAACGAAAGAGAACGGAGCGAGCGCCCTGCGCCTGGATTCGGCCATCATCGGTTTCGAGAAATTCTCGCAGCAATCCAAACTGTCCTACGCCAACTATTAGAGGTGCAGTCGTGCGACCCCGCGTCAGCTTGATACGAACATCGTCAAACTCCAAAGCCTTCACGCTGGTCGAAGTGCTGCTTGCTTCGTTTATCTTCGGCCTGACGATGGTGGCGATCGCGACGGTTTTGCGCACGGGCATCCGCTCGTGGCGCGTGGGCCACCAGATGTCTGAAATCATGCAGACCGCCCGCATCACCCATGACGTCGTCCTGCGCGATCTAAACAACATCCTCTACATCACCGAGAACCAGTATAACAATGTGTTCAGGCAACAATTGACGCAGATCTCGCTGCTGTTCGATCGCGATGAGGATTACGACCTGACCGGGCGCGCGCGCGATGCGCGCCGCGAGAGCAGACGGCGAGAGAGACGACGACGCAACGACGACGAAGGGAACCAGCGAGAATCGCGCGATCCACTGGCCCTCGACCAGATCGCGCCTCCGCTGGACCTGACGTTCAGCGTCAATGACGGCGGCAAGACCGACACCGTTAACCTGGCCCGCGCCTACCAGCCGCGCTGGCCCAACGACCCCAGGACCTGGGGCATCCGGCGCGTGACGTTCTACGTCGAGGACAACGTCCTCTATCGCAAGGAGGCGGACCCCTACGGTTACAACCCCGGGATGGAGACCAACCGCAACGACTTGCTGCACAACCCCGCCTACGCGGGCCGCATGCCCAATCTGCCGTTCTTGAACGACACCGAATCTTCCTATGGGGCGCTGGGCGGATTGTTCAATCCGTCTTCTCTGCGGACGGGAAACTGGTCGGCCGGCGGCAATCTTGACGTGCTCAACGCGCTGTCGGGTTACGACGGCCAATCGTTCGGCGACTTGCTGATCCCCAGCCGGTTGGACGTGGCCGAACCGATCTGCGAGGGCGTGGAGGTCTTCGACGTGACGTTGGGTTACTTCCAGGAGGCGGTCTGGATCGAGGTGATGGATTGGGAATCAGGCTCCTCGCGTTATCGCAACCCCCTGGACTTGGATTTCGATTACGAGTCCTTGGAAGATCAAATCAATCAATACATGCAATCGGGAGGTGGACTGGTGTCGCCCGAAGCGCTGTTGGGTCTCAACCAAACCCAAGCCGACGACCTGCCGGGCTACATGGCGATCCAACTGGGCGTGCGCGCCCCCGGTGGAAAGGGCCGGCTGCATTCGTTCACGTTCTTCTATTCCTTTCCCCAGGCCCAGGAGACGGACACGCTCATCCTCGATGAAATGGAGCGGCGACGACCCCTGTTGCCGACGACGGTTGCCAGGAGAAACAGGAGACGCTAGGACGGTGACGCGGATGAAGACCCCTCAATCTCTCTTCAGTATATCAGGCATTCAGCGCGGCGCGGTCTTGATCATGGTACTGTGGCTGATCGTCGTGCTGTCGGTGATGGCTTACTCGCTGTCGTACGAGGTGCGGATCGGACTAAAAATGACCAGCCAGGCGCAAAAGCGGGTCCAGGCGCAGGCGCTGGCGCGCATCGGCCTGGCCAAGGCGGTCATGGACCTGCGCAACGATCGACTCATCGCCATGGCCAACCAGGGTCAAAACACCGACACCCCAGACGAGCCCTGGGCCCAAAACGAAGACAAGACCGACCTCGAAGTGGGCGACCACGGCATGTACAACGTGCGTATCGTCGATGAAGAACGCAAGATCAACGTCAACATGTTTCACATGGCGAACGTCGGGGGGTTGATCTACCTGCTCGAAGAGGTGGGCGACATCAAGGAAGACGAGGCCTATAAAATCGCGCACGCCGTAATCGACTTCGCCGATCCCGACTTGATCCCCAGCACCAACGAGGGGAGCGATGAGATCGAGTACTACACCGAATGGGGGCTTGAGGAATACGGCGACCAACTCCCCGCAGGCTGGAGCTTCCGCCCCAAGAACGATATCTACATCCACGTCGAGGAATTGATGGAGATTCCCGGGATCACGCGCGAGGTGCTCTACGGAGAGATGGGCGACAAGAAGGTACCCATCGACCCGTTCGTGCGCATCGATGAGGGAGAGGAACTCCCGGTGCTTGCCGATTACCTGACGGCGGGCAGCGTCAATCGCGTCAACCTCAACACGTGCAGCCTGACCGTGCTCGAGGCGATGCTCTCGTCCGCGACCGAAATGGGCACCGACGCGCGCGGCGCGGCCGAGAAGATCGATGACCTGCGCCAGGGCCTGCTGGAGATGGGGGACGAGGGGGCGAGCGGCATCACCAATCCACGCCAGCTCGCCGACGCGGGCCTGGACGAGACGACGGTGCAAACCCTGGAGACCGTTTTCCCGTTGGGGGTTTCCTCGTATTTCTATACGATCCTGACGCGGGGTGAATACAAGGGGGTGCGTCAGACCTACAAGGTGTTGGTCAACGTCACAATGGAGTCTTACAACATCGATGAGGATAATCCCGATACATTCGGCAAGCGCGATCACCGCGCCTCGGGGTTGCTGCGCGACCAACCGCTGGTAAAGGTCGATCCCGCCGTGCGCGTCGTCCGGATCGAGGAAATGTGACCCGTCGATGCTCGTGCTCGTAATCGTAATCGATCCTTCCACGCCCTCGCAAACGCTCAAGGTCTATCTCCCCAAACTCTTTTGAGAACAGGAAATGACACCCATCGCGTCAAATAGGCGGCCAACACATTGAGCCAAGTTCTGATAAGTCTTGAGAACGTTGTGAAAGAGTTGGGCGGCCGCCGCATCCTGGACCGGCTGACGTGGGAACTGCGCGAGGGTGAGTGCGCCGTGATACTCGGCCCGAGTGGCAGTGGTAAGTCGGTTTTCCTGCACACGCTGCTGGGCCTGCTCCAGCCCGACGCCGGCGAGGTGAAATTGCCGGCCCTGGACGAACAGGACCGTTTTCGATCGATCGCCGTCATGTTCCAGGAAGACGCGCTGCTGGACGAACGCAGCGTCGAAGCCAACCTGGCCGTGGCCCGGTGCGAGCGGGCCGACCTGTTTTCCCCGCCCTTCGGCAAAGAGGTCGAAACGGCGATCGATGAAGTGTTGACCGAAGTGCAGCTCGCCCCGGGCCGCGTGCGGCGGGTGCTGCCGTCGGCCCTCTCGGGAGGGATGCGGCGCCGGGTCGCGTTGGCGCGGGCGTTGATTCGCCAACCGCGCGTACTGATTGCCGACGAGCCGACGACGGGACTCGACCCCGTCGCCTCGGCCCGCGTTTACGATATCCTTGGAGACCTGATCGAGCGGCGAGGAATGAGCGCAATCATCATCACCCACGATCCCTCCTGCGCCAGCCGCCTGGGGTTCCCTGTCTACTTCTTCTCGCCGGTCGAGGGCAACATGCCGAAATGGCCCATCCCGGATGTTTCGCGTGACGACCCCCAACACTGGCACGAGGAACGCCATCGCTCCTTGCTGCTCTGGATGCACGAACAGATCGAAGCGCATTTCCTGAGACAAGAGAGCGAGGAGGGTTCGACCCAAGAGCCAACCCCGCCGCCCGCCGCTGAATGGAACCTTGCCGCTCAAGGTAGGGAACGGCTGGTGCATCCGATTCTGGACGGACTGGGACGGGCGGGGCTGCTGCTCGGGCGACTGGGTAATTCGCCCAGCGCGGAGTTACTCCGGCGCAACCTGTTCCTGTGGGGCCTGGGTTCGGCGCCGCTGACGGCCCTGATCTTCGTGATGCTGGGGATGGTGATCGAAGTGCAGGCCGAATTGGGGTTGATCGATTATGGGCTTTCCAATCGTATCCCGGAACTGGTCGCGCTGAGCCTTCTGCGCATGTCACCGATTTTGACGGGGTTTCTCCTGGCCGGTCGCTGCGGTTCGGCGATTGGGGCCCAAGTGGGGTTCATGGAATTATCGGGCCAGGCGCGGGCGTTGCACACCATGCGGATGACGCCCGATCGCACTCTGTTTCCGCCGCTCTTCTGGTCACTGCTGATCGCGACGCCGCTGCTGGCACTGTTGGGTCTGGCGATCGGAGGGCTCGGGGCGTTGATCCCGCTCAGCACGCCGATTTCGCAGGCGAGGCTCACGTCGGACAAGTTCCTCGTGGAATTCCCAAAGTACCTCGAGCCGGCCCAACTCGCGTTGTTGGCGGTCAAGGGGATGCTGATCGGCGGGGGGCTGGCGACGGTGGCCTACGCGTTGGGCCGACGGCCAAAACGATCGCCCGCCGACGTGACCCGCGCCATTACGCTCACGCTGGTGGTGGCCTTCGTGTGGATCACGCTGGTGGACACCATTCTCAGTCTCCTGGTTCCTCTGTAATGAGGTCGTTAAGCGTCCGTTCGAGCTCTTCGCTGATTTCGGCCTCACTCTGGTCGAGCACCGACGGATCAACCGGCCGGCCCAGGTGAGGCCTGAGCGTGGCGAAGGGTTTGGGCAAGCACGTGCGGTCCCACGAGCGGAATACCCACCGGCGAGAAGGAAGGAATGCCACCGGAATGATGACGGCCCCAGCCTGGCGCGCCACCAGCACGGCCCCTGGTTTGGCCTTGCGGCGCGGGCCGCGCGGGCCGTCTAGCGCCATGGCCGCCATCCGCAAATCGTCGCCGGGTTCGTTGAGCCAGCGTTTGAGTTCAATCAGCCCTCGAACGGCCCCTCTCGAAGACGACCCGCGCACGGCATCCATTCCAAGGCTTTTAATCACGCGCGCGAGTTTTTCACCGTCGTGCGAGCGACTGATCATTATCGCCGGCTGGCCCTTTCGTTCCTTCATGAAAGAGGTCAGGACCCCGAACAGATCCTCATGCCAGAAGGCCCAGATAACCGGCCGCCCCTCCTTGAGCAGAGCATGATAGATCTCGGTATCCGCGGTTCCGAGACGTAGGCGTAGCGAACTCGCCAGCAAGCGGATCAGCAAGACAATGAGCGGAACGCCGACCGTGAAATATAAGGCATCGAACAGGCGACGTTTCCATGGTCGGGGTCGAGGGGTGGGGTTGGGCACCATGAGGCTTAAGTGGTTTGGACGCTCCGAGCCAACGGGGCACCCGTGTCCGGCCCTTCCGGAGGATTTCCACCAGGCGGTCCCTGGATCATCTCCAAGACGAGTCCGGCTGCCCGCTGGCTGGCGCCCGGTCCGCCCATCTTCTCCTTGACCCGGCTGAGTTGGTATTTCACCTTCTCGATCTCGCGGGGGTCGTCCAGGATTCGCAGGCAGCGCTCGGCAACGTTTTGCGGCGTGCACTGGTCCTGGAGCAATTCGGGCACGACCATGTCGCCGGCCACGATGTTGATCAGGCCGATATAAGGCAGGTTGACCAAGCTCTTGCCGAGAAACCAGCTCAAGTAGCGCAGCTTATAAACGATCACCATTGGACAACCGAGCAGGCCCGTTTCGAGCGTGGCCGTGCCCGAGGTGACGATGGCCAGGTCCATGGCGCTGCGCACGTTGTAGCGATAGGCGTCGATGACCTTGATCGGCACGCGCGCCAGCGTGACCAGGTGCTCGATCAGCTCGCGTTTGACGGTCGTGGCGCGCGGAACGACGAACTGCACGTCGGGCCGGTGGGCATGAATCTTCTCGGCCGCCTCGAGCATAATCGGCAGGAGCATCTCGACTTCCTTGCGCCGGCTTCCGGGGAGCAGGCCGATCAGTTTCTTGGCCGGATCGAAGCCGAAATGCGCGAAGACCTCCTCGCGGCCCATCGTCAGGACCATCAGATCGAGCCACGGGGTGCCGACGAACTGCGCCTCGACACCGCCCTGACGCATGAAGCTCTCCTCGAAAGGCAGGATAACCAGCGCCTTGTCGACGAACTTGCGGATCTTGTGAATGCGGCTCTTGTGCCAGGCCCAGATTTGAGGACAGACGTAATACACCACCTTGAGGCCCAGATTATGCGCCCGTTCCGCCATGCGTAGGTTGAATCCGGGATAATCGATCAGGACGACAACGTCGGGGCGCTGCTTTTCCAGATAGTCGAGCGTTCGATTGAACACGCGGCGTATCTTGGGGAATTTGGTCACGACCTCGACAAATCCGATGATGGCCAAATCGCGAACGATATTGATGATGACTTCGGCCCCGGCCTCCTTCATCCGGTCGCCGCCCAGGCCCGAGATTTTGAGCGTCGGGTCGAGCTTGAGCAGGCGCTTGATGAGCAGCGAGGCGATCAGGTCGCCCGAGAGCTCACCCGCGATGATGAAGATTTCACGTCGGCGCGCCATCGTCCCTCTTCTTCTTTTTCAGTTCGGGGAAATGACTGTTCTCGTTGTTGTTCTCCAGGAGCTCGACCACGCGGATGGCCACCTCCAAGGCGTTGTGGCCATGCTCGCCGGGGACGATGGGCTCGTGACCCTCGCGAACGCAATGGACGAAGTGCAACAGCTCGCGCTTGAGCGGCTCTTCCTTCTTCAGCCGCAGGCGTTTACGCACGATCTGGGCCGCCGGCTCCCCTTCCCTTGCCCCTTCGATTCGCACGGTCTGATAGACTTCCATCGCCTGTTTCTGATAGTCGACCGAGATGTATGTATTTGGCTGAAAGATGCGGATCTTGCGCATGCGGTTGGGCGTGACGCGGCTGACGGTCAGGTTGGCCGTGCAGCCGTTTTCGAACTTGATGCGCGCGTTGGCGATATCCTCGCTGTCGGAGAGGATCGGCACGCCGAGCGCGTCAATCGACACAATCGGGGACTGAACGAGCTGAAGGACGATATCGATGTCGTGAATCATCAGGTCCAGGACGACTCCCACGTCGCGCACGCGCGGATCGTAGGGGCCCAGGCGGTGGCACTCGATGAAGCCGGGCCGCGTCAGGATTTCCTGTAGTTTGATGATGGCCGCGTTGAACCGTTCGATGTGGCCGACCTGCAGGATCAGGCCCTTCGAGCGGGCCAGTTCGATCAGGCCACGGGCTTCCTCGATCGTATTGGTGATGGGTTTTTCGATCAGCACATGGACGCCCGCCTCCAGAAAATCCTTGGCGACGGCGAAATGCTCGGAGGTTGGGACCACCACCGAGACGGCGTCGACCTGATCGATCAGCACGGTGTGATCGAAGAAGGCCTGGCAATGCACGTTGTTGGCCACGCGGGTGGCCGTTTTGTGGTCGACGTCGACCACCCCCACCAGGTAACAACCTTCCATCTCACTGTAGTTGCGGGCGTGATGCTGGCCCAAATGCCCCACACCCACCACGCCCACGCGAACTGTTTGCATCGGAGGGGAAGTCCTTAGGGTCGGGTTTCGGGAGGAGCCGATTGGACTGGAATCACTCCAGGGATCACGATTGTCTTCATTGATCTGGCTTTCGCTCGGGCATACCTGAGCCACGGCTTATTTTTTCGTAATTGCCGGGGTCCGGCAACTGAAATTCTGGAGAAGACAAGGTTCAGTTGCCGACGCGCCATAGCGCCGGTGGCGCGTCGGCGACTGGACCCTGAACCCTAAACCCTTCTCTTTACATCGCCAACCCCCACAGGCCGACGGTCAGGCATGCGGCGAGCAGTTCGCCGAAGAGAACTAAGATCAGCGCCAGAAGCAAATGTGGGGTGACCGGCTGGGGGGAGGTCTGGCGGGCGGCATGGATGGAGGCCCAAACGAAGAGCACGGGAAGGACCAAACCCAGCATCAGGCGCAGAACCAGGACCGAACTGGGACCCGAAAAGATTCTGTCCATGAAGTAAGCCGGCGCGACCGGATTGAAGACCGCCCCCATCAAAAGCGATATGAGGATGACCATCATCCGGAGGGTCAGAGCGGACTCGACCAGGTGGCAGGCCGCAATCGATCTGCCCGTGGGTTGTTCGGGATTCTCGCGGGGGGCCGGCTGCGGCGCTTGCCTGGCGGTGTGGCAGGCGTGGATGGTTGCGCCTATCAGGGTTGCCCCGCTGGTCAGTCCCAGTGCGATGAGCAAGCCCAAAACGCCCGCGGGCAGACCGATCTGACTCCATTTTCGACTGAACCAGTGGTCCAAAAAACCGGCGGAAGTCAGGAGAGTCAGCGCGTGAAGGATGACGGCGCAGGAGACCGACCGCCGCACCCAGATCCGGGCACGGAACGAGTCGGGGCCACGTTCGAGCTTTACGAGTCCGATGGTGTAGAACATCCACCCAATGGTGAGCGCGGCGGTCAACCCCAACAACGCGCCTGACATCCATTGACTCAGCTCGGCGTGCTTGGGGGCCAAGCAGCCCAGTGCGAACACCTGAAAGCCGAGCGCCCCGGCCGCGGCCAATCGCCCGCGCAACGCCATGGGGTCCGTCCGCGACCAGAAGCGGCACAACCCAGCCGCCGCCAACGCGCATTGTAAGCCGAAAAGATAGAGAGCCAGAGACATGAAGGTGCCGCGCGATACCTCGTGCGCTGAGGGGTCGTGAGCCAGACAAAAGGAGTATCAGAATGCCCGATCCGGGCCTAAAATGGTATCGGAGAATGCGGGATTCGAGGCCGTCGACGTGGGCAATGGAAAACCTCCAGGACCGGATCGGATCAGGCTTCACCCCGACGACGCTGACGCCCAATGGGGACCGGCGCTGAATGCCATGGCAATCCAGGCCCTGGAAACGGCCGAGGAGCGCCTGGGGCTGGAGATACGGCAACCGGTTTCGATCACGACGCTCGGCTCGGACGCAGAGTTCCGGCGCGCGATCGGGGGCAAGTCGAGCCACCTGGTCGCGGTGGCGCGCGCCCGGCGGGCCGAGATCCTCATCAATCGGCCGACCTATTTCGCCGAGGGACCGATCGAGCAGCAACGGACCCTCGTCCACGAGATGGCGCACTTGATCGTCGGCCGACGCGTGCAAAGGCGGCTGCCCGCGTGGCTCAACGAGGGGATCGCCATGCTGACGGCGGGTCAAGGGGGTTATGGCCAGGGCTGGCGGGTGGCCACGGCGGGCGCGTTCGGCGGCCTAATCCCATTTGAGCGATTGGAACAGACGGTGGCCATCGGCCCAAAGGCCCAGGACCTGGCCTACGCGCAATGCCTCTCGATCACCCGGTTCTACCTGAAACGATTCTATCCCAAGGCCCAGCAATCCGGCTTCGACCCGTCCCCTTTGGCGCGCGCCCTGGCCGACCCCGCGGCCGGCCCCGGATTGGTCGGACGGCTGTGGGATCCCGGCTTCCGCGACGGATTGGAGGCCCAGTGGCGCGGATCACAGCGGTCGCTGTTCTCCTGGGCGGCGGTCCTGTCGGGATCGGGCTTCCTGTGGTTCGCGGCCTCGGGGTTCTTCCTCTTGGCTTATTGGCGCAAGCGGAGAATGGCAATGCTGAAGCGCCAACGCATGGAGGACCAAGAACGCCGCGACGCCGAGTTGGGAATGGATATCCCGCCCTGGGAGTATGAAGCCGACGAAAACGAATAGCGTTAAGCTCAATAATATCAACGATTCCAATCTGGTCAGGAACAATCCCGTCAGGGAGTGTTACCTCCTGTCCCCCCGAAAAATAGGGTCATCGTTGATGTGAAAGGACTTACGCTGTTCTTGATCCGAGACGCAAATCCAGGTATTTTCCCTTCATGGACACGATTAAAATCCTATGCAAGAACATTTGGACTCTCTTTTTCTTCGTTCGCCAGCTCCTCGGCTTCGTCCGAACCTTTCTTTGGGCGTTCATCTGTCCCCGAGCGATTCTGGCAGCCAGGCTGCTGGCGGCTGAAAGCCAATTGGCGGCCTGCAAGGAACGGATCCAACAAAAGAAGGTTCCCCGGCCCAGATTCACGCCTGCCTTCCGGCTGTTATGGGTCATCTTTTCGAAGGTTGTGGACCGGTGGAAGGATCTGGCCCAGCTGATGAAGCCGGCCACGGTAAAGAAGTGGTATACCCAAGCCTATCGGTTTTTTTGGCGCTGGAAGTCGAAGGCTGGTCGACCCACGATATCCCAAGAGATGCAGGACCTTATCCGCAAGCTCAGTGGAGAAAACCCGCTGTGGAGTGCGCAACGCATTCGCGACACGCTGCGACTGCTTGGCTTCGATCCTCCCTGCGAGGACACGATACGCAAATACATGGTCAAACCCCGTAATCCCAGGGATAGATCCTCGACTTGGTTGCCGTTTCTCCGGAATCACCTCGATGTCTCCTGAGCGATCGATTTCTTTACGGTCACGACCATCGGCTTTTCAACCATCTACGTTTCCCTGGTCATCGATCACGGGCGGCGCAAAGTCATGCATTTTGCCATGACGTCCACGCCGACGATGAGCTGGGTGATCCAGCAATTACGAGAAGCGATGCCTTTTGGTCTGCAACCGCGCTACATGTTCCGCGATAATGACGGCATCTATGGAACTGAGGTGAAGGCATTTCTCGATCACTGTGGAATTGAGGAGGTGCGGATTGCGTATCGAAGTCCTTGGCAGACTCCATACATCGAGCGCTTCATCGGGACACTCCGCCGGGAGCTTCTCGATCACGTAATCATCCTGAATCAAAAGTATCTTAAGCATTTGCTGACGGAGTATATCGACGATTATTACCACGTTGCCCGCCCTCACCAGGGATTGGACGGCGAAACACCCATCCCTCAGTCAAAACCGGAACCGATCACTGGAGCCAAGATCATTTCCATCCCCGTGGTCGGCGGCCTTCATCACCGTTACGAACGACTCGCGGCATAGTGTGAACAGACAGAATCGATCATTTGTCAGCCTTGGATGCGAATTCATCTCCATCTGCTTTGCCTATCGATGAACAAAAACTCGGGAGGGTCTAATGCCGATTTCTCAACCCGAGCGGTTCTTGTTTTGCTCAGATGGAATATTTCGAGGGTACAGCGCATATCCATGCGCAAACAAAGCAGAAAAACGGGAAGGAGGTGGTCAAGCAAAAAACCGGATGAATGGCCGCCCAATCACCTGTCATCGACAGAAGATTTAGGGATTCGTTAGATGATCTCGGATATCGGCGCGCCTGTCTTGTCTTCGATCGCGTTGGCGATCTTGATCGGGCGGCCAATGGGGTGCATGTATTCCTTGGTCCAGTCGATGCCGAACGCCTTATAGACCGTCGCGAAGACGTCGCCCAGCGAGATGCGGCGCTCGGCGACGTAGGCACCCCGGTCGTCGCTGGCGCCGACGACTTGGCCACCGCGGATCCCCCCGCCGGCCAGCACCACCGACCAGCAATGGGGCCAATGGTCGCGGCCGAAATCGGGATTGAGGTGCGGGCTGCGGCCGAACTCGCCCAGGACGAGGACCACGGTCGATTCCAGCAGGCCGCGTTGATCGAGGTCCTCGAGCAATGCGGCGAATGAGCGGTCGAACGCCGGGGCCAGCTCCTCGAGGTGGTGCTTGTCGTTGGTGTTGTGCGTATCCCAGGCCTGCGATTTGTAACCCCCCGCCGTGACGAACCGGCTGCCCGCCTCGACCAGCCGCCGGGCCAGCAGCAGGCTTTGACCGGGGCCGTCTCGCCCGTAGGCGTCGATCGTATTCTCCGACTCCTGGGCCAGGTCGAACGCCTCGCGCACTTCAGGCGAGAGGATCATGTTCCACGCCTGATCCATGAAGACGTCCATGTTCGAGAACTCGGCGATCCGGCATTGGCGGCGGTAGGACTGATCGACGATTTCCAGGAACGAACGGCGGTCTTCGAGGGCCGCGGTCGAGACGGATGACGGCAGGCTCAGGTCCGGGACCGCGAAGTCCGGGTCGCTGGGGTCGGGCAGGATCATCGGATCGTATTCGGCGCCGATGAAATGCGCGCCGAAGTGCTCATCGTAGCGCTTGCCCTTGGGCATCGCCGGAACCATGACGTGGGCCGGGATATTGCCGCGCGGTCCCCTCTCCCGGGTGATGATCGAGCCGAACGCCGGGAAATTCATCGCCGTGTTCGGGCGATGTCCGGTCGCGGCGTAGTGCGACGCCTGCACATGGTTGTCCTCCTCGGTCTGGACCGAGCGCAGGAGGGCCAGTTTATCGACGTGCTTGGCCAGCCGGGGCAGTGTTTCGGAGATCTGGATGCCGTCGACGTTGGTGCCGATCGGCTTGAACGAGCTGTTGGGCTTGGGGTCCCAGGTATCGATCTGACTCGGCCCGCCGTCGAGCCACACCAAGATGCAGGCCTCGGCCCTCGCCGCCGCCTCCCCGCCGGTCAGCGCGGCGACGGCCTGCTTCAGCGACAGGTATTGACTGAGCCCAATCCCCAACGAACTCAGCGCCCCGACACGCAAGAAGTCGCGGCGTTTCAGATGCTTCCCGTCACAGCCCCAGTGGATTTGCTTCATCATCACATCCTCTTACCCTGATCGATCATCGGCATTTCAGTTGAAGCGCGTGATCAAGCCAATTGCCATTCGTGGTAAACCAACGAGTGCCATAAGGGCAAGAGAGGCTCGGTCAGTCCGATTAGCCACGTCTCCCTCCCATTGCCGTTTATTGTTGGCCAAGGCGTGAGAGAGCTGATTGAGCGCGTCGTTAGAGTTGGCTATCATTTCCTTATTGAGATTGAGAGCCTATTTACGGCTTATAAGCAAACTCCCGTGAACTCATAATCGCCCATAACAGGTTTTGGTAGGCCTCGACGCGAGAGGGGTATGCGGCAATCTTTACTTCCAACACACCCATCTCCGCGTCGCTCGGGAAACGGGAAAAGGCGGTCAGATAGAGTTCCTCGATGACCTCCCGATCGCTCGCGCCGCTCTCAATCAACTGACCGAGCTTTCCGCCTTCGTTCGACAACTTTTCAATGTATGTCGAGCCAACCCATACATGCAAGGCCTGAGCAAGTTTGGGCTTGCCGTCGCGTTCGGGCAGTGATTGGCGCAATGATCGGCCGTAAATCTCCAGGAACCTTGACGGCCAACCCGGCGACTTGAGTTGGACGGCGCGCGTGCCGGGGGGTGCCTTGGACGACTCCTCGCCCGTGAAAATCTCCGGCACGCCGGTCACGTCGCAGATCGCGTCGAGCAGGACCTCGGCGTCGAGCGGGCGAGGTATCGCGTGGGAGTAGTTGATCGTGTCGACCCCGTTCGAGGCATTCGGCGCGTGGCTGAGCTGGTAGGTCCGGGAGCGGACGATCTTGCGGATCAGATGCTTCAAATCGTAGCCGTGCGCCTCGAAGTCACACGCCAGCGCGTCGAGCAACGCGGGATGGGACGGGGGGTTGGTCGAGCGGAAATCGTCGACTGGATCGACGATCCCGCGTCCGAAGAAATAGCTCCACATCCGGTTCACGATCGCCTCGGTGAAGTAAGGATGCGACGTGATCCAGGCGGCCAGTTCCGCGCGCGGATCGGCGCGCCTCTGCACGGGCAGCGGCGTCCCGTCCAGGAAGGCGGGGGTTACCGCTTTCTTCGTGCGTGGGTGTTTCACCTTGGCGCTTTCGACGAACATCGGGTGATCAATGCGCCAGTCCGGGTCATCGAAAATCACCGATTCGATGCCCTCGCTCCATTCGGTGGCATACATGCCGCCGTAAAAGGCCGCCGTCTGCCAGAACTGGTTCTGGCTCCAGGATTCGAAGGGGTGGTTGTGGCACTGCGCGCAATCGAGCCGGCGCCCCATGAACACGCGCAGTTCTTCGGCGACGATCGCCTCGATCGGCGTGATCTTGGCGTAGAGCGAGTAGTGACGCGAGGGTCCGTCAAAACCCGTCGCCCCGAGCCGCTCGCGCGCCATCTGGTCGTAGGGCTTGTTATTCGCAATGCCGTCATGGACCCATTCCCAGTAAGAGGCGATCGCCAGGCCGCGGTTGCCGTCGCCGACGCGGAAGATGTCGGCAAACCGGAACGTCCAGTATTCGACGTATTCGGGCGAATCCAGGAGCGTCTCGATCAACTTGTCCCGCTTCTTGGGGTCCGGATCGGCCAAGAACTCGCGGACACGCGCCGGCGGCGGGAGTCTGCCGGCCACGTCCAGGCATATCCGACGCAGGAATTCTTCGTCCGACGAGAGCTCGGAGGGCAGGATGTGAAACTTGCGCAGCTTGGCGAAGACGTGCTCATCGATCAAGTTGCGGCGCGGCACGTCGGGATAGTCGGCGATCAGCTCTTCGATCACACCGAAGCGCGCCGTGGCGTCGCGGCCGGCGGCGCGAATAATCACGTCGGTCTCCCCTCGCCCCACGGCCGTGACGCGGCCCGATTCGCTGACCTTGAGTACTTCCTTGTTGTTGGATTCGAAGTGGACCTGGTCGGTGACGCCCTCGGTCCGGCCATTGGCGAGGTGCGCGATGACGACCATTTGGCGCTCGTCATCGAGTTTCAAGACCGCATCCTTGGGGAAGACCTCCAGCCTTTCGATCGCGAGTTTCTCGGCACCCTGCTCATCGAACGGGGCGCCGTCGCGAGCCCAGTCCAGAAGTCTGCGATACGCCGGCGAGTTCTCACTGAAGACCCTGCCGCCCTCGTGGTCCGCGCCATACGTCGCCTTGAGCAGAAGCAGACTCTCCTCCGGCTCCTCGATGTTGACGCGCGGGATTCGTTCTCCCTCGACCTCGTCGGTCAGGACCTGGTAAGTCCCTCCCTTCACGATCCACCCATAATCGTCTTCGGGGTGGATGGCGTTGATGGCGAGTTTGAGTCCGCCGCGGCCCTTGACCCCGCCGTGGCATTCCGCGGCGTTACAACCCTCCCGAGTAAGCACGCCGCCGATCTGGCGCTGGAAGTTGAACGGCGGGCGCTCCCGGGTTCCCTCGATCCGGACTTGGCTGAGGGCGGTCAAGCCGCCGACCTCGGCCTTCAGTTCAAGCTCACCGTCGGCCAGGGCACTCAGTCGGCCTTCGCCGTCGAGAGTCGAAATATCCGGGTCCGTTGGCGTGAAGCGCGCGTGAAGCGTCAGGTCTCGTTCAAGTCCGTCTTCGTATTCGCCGAGAACGACGAACCGCTGGGTCGCGCCCGGACCCCACAGAGTCGGCGACCGGGGCCAGAGGCGCAGGGAAACCAAGCCGCTCAACTCGGGTCCCGCCGCCGGTGGCTCGGCCTGCGCCGGCGACCGCTCGGCCGGTACTTCCGGCGATGCCGAGGCTCCCGACTCAACTTGAGGGGCACGGGCCTCCGATAGGAGTTTCACGTATTGGGCGAGGGTCGAAATCTCTTCCGCGGAGAGCTTTTCGGCCTGCGGCTTCATCAAGGTCTCCGGGATGCCATCGCGGATCGTGCGTTCGATATCTTCCAGGCGATCCCCGTGCAGCCACTGCTCATCGACGAGGTTCAGCCTCGGCACATCGGCGTTGCCCTCCGCCTCATGGCAAATCGCGCACTGCTCTTCAAAGAGGGCCGCCGCTTCGGCTAGAGCTTCTCCCTCGATCTGACCCGATTCGGCGGTCCCGGAGCCGGTTGCCACATCCAGCAAGACGATAAGACAACTTACGACGAGACCCAGCCGTGGTCCTTGTTTCCGTTTTCGCATGATAGGCCCTTTAACCAGATCTCATCTGGAAGTCTGCAGTGGTTATTTTAACACCATCAAAGGGACTTCCCGAACAAAAAAGGGTTGGCCCGCGTTGCCCTGCATGATGGGGATAGCGGACAGCCGGATCAACCAAGGCATGACGGTCGCCGGCGCCTCGGGGGCGGCGTAAAGGACCAGGGCGACATCGCCACGCTCAGGCCGGAAGCGATCGATAGTGATCGACCCCAGAGGGGGCGGGACGTCCTTCTTGGGCTCGCTGGCCGCCAGGACCGTAACGCCGGGCGGCAGGTTGTCGACCAGGAGCGCGATTTCCCCCTCGAATCCCTCCTCCCGCTCGACAACGACGTTGAGCTTCCCCGTTCGGCCCGCGCCCAGGTTCATATGATCCACGCCGACCCTGACCTCACCCACGTGCGGTGTTTGGGGTCGGATGAGCACCCGGTAAGTGAACTCGGGCCCCGCCGCGCGCGAGGTCAGATCGCTGATCCGCAGGGTATACTCACCGGCCGTCTCGAAGCTGTGTATGACCTTGGCCTCGACGGTTTTGACCCAATCGTCGCCGTCGCCCCCGACTTCCTTGAACAGGTTGGTCACAACCTCCATCCCACCGGCCTCCAGCACAGCGAGACGTGGGTTGAAATGCGGCGGCGGGAGATCGGGGGTCTCGATCTCAAACGCCAGTTTCTGCCCCTCGCCGACCTGCAACTTGAATATGTCTATATCGTCCCGGCTCTGGATCACTCCTTCAACGATTCCAGGTACGGCCACGTTCAATGCCTCGACTTGCGAATCGTTGGGTTCGGTTTCTTTCGTCCAGGTCAGCGTGGCCTCGGTGCTCTGACCCGGTGGCGCTCGCCGGAGCACTTCCTCAATCCATCCGGCGTCGAGCTTGCGCGCGAAGTCGCGTTCGCGGCCCTCTGATTGCCACGGATTGGCCCCGCCGGCACGAGCGTGAAGCTCTTGCATCGAGTCGTTGACATCCGCGGCAGGAAGGATATGGAGTTGGTACGTATAGCCTGGTCCCCCGAAGTTGGGGATCGCGACATAACCTTCATCCAGCGCGCCAATCTCGACCACGTAGCGGCTAGATTCCTCGAATCGGTGTGCTAGACGCGGTAGGTGGTCCACCGTACGGCTGTTGGACGTTAACCGCCGCAGCCGGTCCGCATCGAACCAGCTCCCCGATTGCTCATACAGCGTGATCATGGGCGTCCGCTTTGGCGGCCAATCGCCCAGCTGGACCTCAAACATCAGCTCTTGGCCCGCTTTCGCTTCCAAGAAGTAACGGTCCACTTCGCCCGGTTCATCGAGCCGGCCATTGATGACGACCGGAAATGCGTGCAAGGCCTGTTGCGTCTCGTTCCGCGAACGTAACTCCCCTTCCGTCACCACCGTGGCCGTATTGACAAAAAACTTCAAAGCGTTGGAGACACCGCCGGTCGAGACCAGCCGCACCGAGTGCAACCCCAGGGGCGCGGCGCGGTCGACTTCGACCACCAGGGCCGCCCGATGCCCCGGAATCACGTTTGCCTTGTTTTCCTTGGTATCCTCTTCATAACCCGCCAGGTGCGTCAGCTCGACCTCTTCGACCGACTTCACGTAGGCCCTGAGCTGTTCGCCGTCGAACAGGACCGAGTGCGCCCCCTCCAGATGCTCCCCATGAATTTCAACCTCGAACGTGGTCCCCTGCCGCCCCCCCGGTGGGAAGACCGAAACCAACCGCGGCGCGGCCTCGGTTACCGGCGATAGCGAGTAGAGAATCAGAACAAGAAGGATGGCTGACCGTTTGACCATTAGTTCCCGTTTTCTGTTCGGTTGCTGCTTCACATTATATTTCTCGGCGATGTAACCGGTCAAGGATAACCTATATTCGCCCAGCCTTCTGCGCCTCCCCCCAATCTTAGACCACAAACCGGCGAATTTAAGGTGGAATCTGTGGTTGCCTGTTGCGTGTTTTGAGCGGTCAACAAGCCGCCCCTGCTGATGCCGTTGCGTGGCGCGGCCCGTCCCCGAAGCGAAGCGACGGCATCTCGCTCG
>CAUZJO010000040.1:0-32147 GCA_963580245.1 Candidatus Sumerlaeia bacterium
GGCGGTTTTTCATTATCTTTTGCTGCGTCTGGCGCAAATCACGAGTCGAAAACGGATGCCTCTGGTTCACCCGAGTTCAGCTCTGATCGGCTGGGCTGCTTGAGTAGGGCTTTTTCAGGATCGACTAGATAAGGCTGCATCCTTGTCAGAGAAGTCAACGGAACCGCAGTGCCCACGCGGATTGGCCGAACGGAACCATCAGCACTTGCCTGCGGATCTTGCGCATCGGAGGTGTCCGATGCGGCCCCGACCCGGCCCCACGAGGGACCCGGGATGATGAAAATGGACGGGGCCCGCGCCCGGGGACGCCGCCGCCGGCCCCTTACCCGGTGTCGGAGGCCATGCCGGGCCCGAGCAAATAGACGCGGTCGCGGGTTTGCTCATTGAAACGGCATTGACGAATCGGAACCTAAGCGGCTAGGATGGTCTGCAATGGTGGTCAGATACTGAGAGGGACGGCGATTGCTTAGCCCCGTTATTGAGAAAATGAGGATTCTACCCGGGGCGGGTTCAATGCATCCGTAAGAGGAGCGGTAACATGGGAGGGAACAGATTTTCGACGCCCAGGCGCGCGGTTTTGGCCGTGGGCTTGTTGCTCATCGCCGCCATCGCGGTGACGCAGATGGGGGGCGGGTTCGATTTGAGTTGGTTTACGATCGACGGCGGCGGGGGCACCAGCCAGAGTTCGGGGGGTGAGTTCGAGCTGTCCGGGACGATCGGCCAGCCCGACGCTGGGATGATGATGAGCGCCGACGGCGTCTTCACCCTGGAGGGTGGCTTCTGGGGAGGCATCGAGGGCGTGGGCATTACGCCAACGCCTACACCGACGCTGACCCCGACACCGGGCAATTCGCCAGTGCTGGGTCCGCTACCCAAGTTGCTGGTCGGCGACGACTCGATGGACAATCTGTTCGTGCTGGCCGACGCCCTGGACACGGCCGTGCTGGCCACGGATCCCGACACGCCGGTCGAGTCTCTGATTTGGTCCTACAGCGGGGGTGGGATCTATAACATTAATGGCGTGGCGCCGCTGGACCTGGGGATGGACGATCCCCTCAACCCACCGAGCACGAAGGTGATCAACACGCAAGTCCTACAGGGGGAGCTTGACCCCGACGGCAATGCAGCCACGCTCACGGTCCGCGATGTCAGCCTCTCGCCGTTTGGCGGGTCCAACATGGATCCCGGCACCGGCCCGAGCCTGGCAAACACCGAGGTCCTGACGCTGTTCGTCTCCGACGGCCAGGCGTCCGACACCGAAGAGATGGTCGTTTACACGCTTAATGACCGGCCGGCGCGGACTCCGGTGGACGCGATCGATTGGAGCGCGCAAGGCTCGCCCGATCCCTGGAGGTTCGTCCAGCGCTTCGTCGACTTCGGCACGGTGACTTCCTCGGCCCCTCCCGACGTGGGTAAATTGTGCATGGAAGTGACGGCGGATGGGTTGAACGACGGCGAATGGTTCAGCCCCTATGGCGCGACCGGCAGCGGAGCGGGCATCGACCTGGTCAATAATGCGGTCTATGACTGCCGCTTCGATTTCGACACCGACCAGTTGGATGTCGATACCGACCAAGGCGTGCTCGACAACATCCCGTTGATCAGCGTCATCCTCGACAACTCCGATCCCGACGACCCGTTCGGGGCGTTCAACGCATATAACCAGGAGACCTTCTTCCTGTCCAATCTTGGGGGGCGCAACTCTCCGCTGAATCCGGACGGCCTCGGACGGCAGACCCACAACGTGGTCTTCGCGCCCTCGCCGCTGGGGACGCCGCAATGGCAAACGGGGGCCTTCACGACCGAGTTTGATCCCTTCAACGACTTCCGCATCCGCTTTCGGGTGTTCGACATCGACGGCGGTGGCTGGAACGCCGAGGTGGATGTGGGCCAGGTCTGCATGAAGTCATACGACATCGGCCGCTACGATTTTGATCAGATGATCAGCCTGGATACCCCCTACGACGTCGAAACGATCGAAGAGGCGCTCGATGCGATGACCGGCACGCATACGGTCGCCGGATTCGACAGTAACATCGCCTTCGGCGGCGGAAACGTGACCGTCACGCCGATCATGGCCACGGGCTGGACCAACGAGCTGGTGGCGTTCACCCCGGGCGACACGAACAACCCACTGGTGACCGGAGGGCCTGATACGTTTGACAACTACCCGGTTATCCAGGCGGAAAATTGCCTCTACCTGGTCACGGTGTTGATCAGTCAGGTCGATCCGAATCCGCAAGCCGAAAAAGGCCAGAATCCCCCCACGCCGCCCGACATGCTGCGGCTGGGCATGGACTTGCCGACCCAGGAGATCATCAGCCTGACGGTCCAAACCGCGGGGATGGATGCGGTCGGCATGCCGCTGCTGAACACGCCGCAAGCCTACTATTCGTTCGTGCACGGCAACAGCATGGCGTTCTCGCCGCTTGAGGGACACCAAAACATCCGCCCGCGAATGGACCTGATCTGCAACGAGGCGCTCTCGTTCGACATCGGTGCCGGCGTCCCCGAGCCGACCAACACCGCCGGCCTGGCGATGGACCGCATGACGGTTCAGAGGGTCGGGTTTTAAATCTCGCGAGGGGCCGGCGCGTACGGACCACGTCAAAGCCGGTGAAGGTATCGGCGACGTTGAATTTGGCGGCGGATCGACCGGGCATCCGCCGGCCGCGCTTCAATCGCCGCGAGACTGACGCACCCCCCCAAGTGCCGCATAAAATGGGGCCAGGTCGCGGGCGCCGGCGGCGGATCCGATCAGGAAATCAAAATCGCAGCCCCTGTCCGCCTGCAAAACGTGATCGAGGAAAAGCCGGCCGTAGCCGCGAGTGTAGACGGGCGCGGGCGGTTCCCATGTTGATTTGCGTTCGTCAAGTTCCCGCTCCGAGACCAGCAGATCGAGGCGTCGCCCCGGTGCGTCCAGCTTGATTCGGTCGCCGTCCCGGACCAGTGCCAGCGGCCCTCCGATTGCCGACTCAGGACAAACGTGCAGGACGACGGTGCCGTAGGCCGTGCCGCTCATGCGCGCGTCGCTGATGCGGACCATGTCCTTGACGCCTTTGGCCAGGAGCTTCTTGGGTATCGGGATGTTCCCCCATTCAGGCATGCCCGGCCCCCCCACCGGCCCGGCGTTGCGCAGCACCAGGACCGAATCCTCGCCGACGGGCAGGTCCGGAGCGTCGATTCGCTCGAACAGATCGACCCGATCGTGGAAAACCAGGGCGGGGCCCTCGTGGACCAGCAGATGCGCTGAAGCGGCCGTCGGCTTGATGATCGCCCCCCCTGGCGCGAGGTTCCCCCGCAGGACGGCGACGCCCCCTTCCGCCGAGAGCGGTTTATCGCAATCAAGGATCACCTTCTCATCGTAATTCTCCGCGCCATCCAAGTTTTGGCCGATTGTCTTGCCGCTGACCGTCACGCAATCCGTCTGGAGCAGATGGGAGATCCGCTCCATGACGACGGGGAGACCGCCGGCATGGTAAAAGTCCTCCATCAGGTACTCGCCCGAGGGCCTCAGATTCAAGATGCAGGGCGTGCTTCTCGAGAGTTCATCGAAGAGACCCAGATCCACGGGCAAACCTAATCGGCCCCCCAGCGCGATCATGTGCACCACCCCATTGGTCGAGCCGCCGACGGCCATCAAGACGCGAATCGCGTTCCTCATCGCTTCCAACGTCATGATCTGGGAGGGACGTAGATCGGACGCGACCATTTCAACGATTCGGCGGCCGCTGGCCTCGGCGAGCGCCAGCCGGCGCGAATCGGGCGCGGGGATGCAGGCCCCGCCCGGCAGCGTCATGCCGAGCACCTCGGCCATGCACGCCATCGTGCTCGCCGTGCCCATGACCATGCAATGGCCCGCGCTGCGTGAGATGCAGCTTTCCATCTCCTCGAACTCTTCTTCGCTGAGCCGGCCGGCGCGCACTTCGTCCCACATCTTGAACGCGTCCGATCCCGAGCCCAGTGTCCGCCCACGCCAGTTCCCCTTGAGCATCGGGCCGCCGGTCACGACGATCGCCGGCAGATCGGCACTGGCGGCGCCCATGAGCTGGGCCGGCACCGTTTTGTCGCAACCCCCGAGCAAAACAACCCCGTCGAGCGGATTGGCGAGGATCATCTCCTCGACGTCCATCGCCATCAGGTTGCGATAGAGCATCGTGGTGGGTTTGACGAACGGCTCACCCAATGAGATCGTCGGAAACTCCAGTGGAAACCCGCCGGCTTGCCAAACCCCGCGCTTGACCGCGTCCGCGACGGTCCGCAGATGGGAGTTGCACGTGGTAAGCTCGCTCCACGAGTTACATATTCCAATCACCGGCCGACCGTCGAATACTTGGGGGCCGTAACCCTCTTTTTTCAGGAAAGAGCGGTGAATGAAGAGATCACGCCCGATCCCGGAAAACCAGTGCTGACTTCGTCGTTTCATCGTGTTCATGCCATTCCGAGAACGTTTCACAACCGGACCACCATGTATCAAATTCGGCCCGGATAAACAAGAACAAGACATTAAGGAATTGCGTCTAATTCGTGGGGGATGCCGGGATCGCATCGATTGCCCACGCCGAATCATTCCGTCAACGGGCGTGTGGGGCCAGACATAACGCATGCCGTAAGGGAACCCCGGCGCGCGAACAGGGGCATGCGAAACCCAGGCCGATTCACACTTCACCCGAGATGGATAGGGTCGAGCCAGTCCGAGAACCGTGGTCCCCTCCGTGCAGGCCTCTCTTTCTCCTCCCACGCGTCCGCTTGCGCGCGACATGAAGAAGCCTTAAAATGCCTTTGTCATGTTGGAATCGATTGATCACGTCAACATCGTCGTGGACGACCTGGAGAGCATGAAGGCCTTTTACCGCGACGCCTTGGGAATGGCCGTTACCAAGGAGGTGACGATCAGCGGGCCGTGGGTCGAGGAAGTGGTCGTTCTCAACGACGTGCTGGCCGACGTCGTCTATCTCGAACTGCCCTCCGGGCCGCGGCTCGAATTGATTAAGTATCACTCCCCCCCGGCCGCCCGTCCGGGCGGACTGGAGGTCTCCAATACGCCCGGCCTGCGCCACCTCGCCTTTCGGATCGACGATATCGATGAGGCTTGCGCCCGGCTCGAACAGGCGGGCGTGCAATTCACCAGCGGTATCCATCTGGTTCCCGACAGCCAGGTCACCTACGCCGGAGGCATCCGTAAACGGCTGGTATACTTCCGCGACCCCGAAGGGAATCTGCTCGAACTGTGCGAATACAAGAGGTAGGAGTGATCACGATGGGCGTTCTCGCCGCACCCTTAAGCCTTCCGGAATATCTAAGCGGGGCGAGGTGTTCTGGAGACTGCGCTATTCCGATCCCGAAACCGGGCACGATGTCCGGCGGCGCGTGGGCGGGCGGGCGCGGGATGCTCGAAGCGGCGGCCTTCGCGACGATGACGAGCAGAGCGGGCGCGGCCGACCGTATCCTAAGAAGCTATCTTGGACATGCGGCGGGCGATATGCTGGACGCCCATTATCGGCGAATCGAACTTGAAGAATCGCGGTCGGTTTCGGGACTGATCAACGGCTGGCGTGAGCTTGAAAAGGCCGACGTGCCTGGCAACATTCCGGCAACATTTCGCGTCGGCCAATTGTCGGCGATTGATCCTATTGAGCTTTCGGTTAGATAGTAGCGGGACAAGGCTTCCCTCTAGCCGCCATCCCATCGCCAACCGCAGGAGAACATCGTGGCACACATAATTGAGCACGCCGTTGGAATCTACATCGTTCTACTCGGAATTGCCTGCCTGATCGGGGTCGTGGTCAAGCGGCTGACCCACTTGCCCTACACCATCGCCCTGACCTTGGTGGGGCTGGGGATCGCGCTGTTCAAACTGGGCCCCGACATCGCGAGCGCGGGGTTCAGCCGCGAGTTGATCTTTTTCGTCCTCCTCCCCCCGCTGTTGTTTCAAGGGGCGCTACACATGCAACTGGACCGTTTGGCCCGTCACGCGCTGCCAATCGCCGTCTTCGCCACGGTGGGCGTGATCGTCTCGACGTTGCTCATCGGCGGGCTGATGTTTTGGACGGGGCTGCTCGATTCGCTGATCATCGCGATGCTCTTCGGGGCCTTGATCTGCACGACCGACCCGATCTCGGTGTTGGCCATTTTCCGCCAATGCAACACACAGGCCGACCTCAAGTACCTGGTCGAAGGCGAATCATTGTTCAACGACGGGACGGGCGTGGTCGTCTTTGGCATCATCCTGTCGATGATCGTCGAGGGCGCCGGATTCTCCTTTCCCGGGGCGGCCGTCAGCTTCTTCAAGGTGAGCCTGGGGGGGACGGTCGTTGGATTGGCCCTGGGCGGAGCGGCCTATCTAATCCTGCGCGGGCTGAATGACCACCTGCTCGAGAACGCGATCTGCCTGTTGGTCTGTTACGGCTCATTTTGGCTGGCCGAGCATTATCATCTCTCGGGCGTGATCGCCACGGTTTGCAGCGGGCTATTGCTGGGCAATTATGGGCGGACGCTGGCGATGAGCCCCCGCACCACCGAGACGGTCGAAACCTTCTTCGAATCGGTCGATTTCCTGATCAACTCCCTGTTGTTCATCCTGATCGGCCTGGAGCTGCAAGCAATCGGCGGGGAAGGCCTGGGCCGGGTTTTCGGTGCGGTCCTGGCCACGTTCGTGATTGTGCTGGCGGTGCGGGCGGTCGTCGTTTATCCGCTCTTTTTCGCCACGCGCCGCCGCAATGGGTCCTATCCGAAGTCCTGGTCGCACGTGCTGATGTGGGGCGGCCTGCGCGGGTCGATCCCGATCGCGTTGCTCGTCGGCCTGCCCGCCCACCCCCAGATCGATCCCTACCGCGACAAGCTGCTGGCGATCGGATTTGGCGTGGTGTGCCTGTCGCTGATCATCCAGGGGCTGACAATGAAGCCGCTGATCGTGGGCCTGGGGCTGTCCCAGGCGGTCGAACCCGCCGAGCAGGATCCGGCCCATCATCAGGAAGGTTTGACGTGAGAGGCCCGCCCTTCGGTCTATCCATAAGATCAATGTTACCAATGATGTAGATGCGTTCCCCGTCGTTTTCGGCGCCCGCCGAATCCGGCGGTGCCCCGCCATCGGGCATCACCCGATCTCCTATTCAAAATTCATTGGAAATCGGCCCGGCGCACCCACGCGGATTGCTCCACGCTCTTTTCTCTTGCCAAACCAGGTCAGATTGATAGGCTCCTCTGTTCGTGCCGTGCCTGGGTGATGTTGACACCCTCCCAGGCTTAATTCGTACGTAAAACCTGGTTACGGGAGATCGAAAAAGACATGGAGAACCTGATTATTTGGCCCCTCGCGAGCGGCCTGGTGGCGCTGGTATTTGTTGTGATCCTGACCATCGACCTGATGAAGAAAAGCAAGGGCAACGCGACGATGATCGAGATTTCCGACGCCATTCAGATCGGCGCCAAGGCGTTTCTCAAGCGCGAGTACCGTTATATCTTCGTCTTCGTGATCGCAATATTCATCCTGCTATCACTCGCCGGAATCGTGAAAGCCGAGGCCGGATTGAGCTGGAGAACGGGCGTCGCGTTCGTGATTGGGGCGATGTGTTCCGCGCTGGCCGGTTACATCGGGATGTCGATCGCCACGCGCGCCAACTGCCGGACGACCGAGGCGGCCCGCGAAGGGGGCGTCAAGAGCGCCCTCGGGGTCGCCATCAGCGGCGGGGCGGTGATGGGGCTAAGCGTGGTCGGTGTCTCGCTGATCGGCCTCTGTATCGTCTTTAAGGTGTTCGAGGGGGAGCCGTCGATCATCAACGGTTACGCGATGGGTGCTTCGCTGGTGGCCTTGTTCGCCCGCTCGGGCGGCGGCATCTATACCAAGGGCGCCGACATGGGGGCCGACCTGGTCGGCAAGGTCGAGGCCGGCATCCCCGAAGACGACCCGCGCAACGCCGCCACGATCGCCGACAACGTGGGCGACAACGTCGGGGACGTGGCCGGCCTGGGTTCGGACCTGATGGAATCCTACGTCGAGGCAATGATCGCCGCCATGGCGATCGCCGTCACGCTCAACTTCGCCACCGATGGGGCGCAAGCGAACATGGTCATGCTTCCGATGATGATCGCGGCCCTAGGTGTGATCTGCTCGATCATTGGCATATTCTATATCCGCATTTTCGCGCAGAGCGACCCCCAGGCGGCCCTCATGCACGGAACCTACGTCGCAGGCGGCCTGACGATTATCGGGTCGTGGTTCATCGTCAGCGCGCTGGGCAGCGAGTTCCAAGAGTCCGCAGCCGAAGGCGCCAAGACCTTCGGCAAGCGGGGCATCTTCCTGTCCACCATCATCGGTGTCATCACCGGCAGCATCATCGGTTTCGTATCCGAATACTACACTTCCTCCAAATACAAACCGACCCGCGTGATCGCGGAGAACAGTCAATCGGGCCCGGCCCTCACCATCGTCGAGGGCATCAGCGTGGGGATGAAATCATGCGGCATCCCGACGGTCGTGCTGGCCGTCGCCATTTTGCTGGCCTATAACATGGCGGGCTTTTATGGCATCGCGATGGCGGCTTTCGGCATGTTGGCGACCACCGGGATCATCGTTTCGGTCGATTCTTATGGCCCGATCGCCGACAACGCCGGCGGCATCGCCGAGATGGCCCACCTCGATCGCTCGGTGCGCGAGATCACCGACAACCTGGACTCGGTCGGCAACACGACCGCCGCCATCGGCAAGGGCTTCGCCATCGGCTCGGCGGCCTTCGCGGCGATGGGGCTACTGGTGGCGTTCATCCAGGTGGCCGGTATCGACCCCACGGACCTGGCCCTGAACAAGCCCAGGGTGCTGGCCAGCCTGCTGCTGGGGGGGATGTTCCCCTACTTCTTCAGCTCGATGCTGTTCCGGGCGGTCAGCATTTCGGCGTTCGCGATGATCGAGGAAGTACGGCGCCAACTGCGCGAGATCCCAGGCATCATGGAGGGCAAGGCCAAACCCGATTACGCCCAGTGCGTCGATATCGCCACCCAGGGGGCTCTCAACGGCATGCTGCTGCCGGGCGGGGTCGCCATCGCCATGCCCATTTTGGTCGGCTTCATTCTGGGCAAGGATATGCTGACGGGCGTGCTGGTCGGGGCGCTGATCAGCGGTCTGATGATCGGCATTCAGATGGCCAACGCCGGCGGGGCGATGGACAACGCCAAGAAATTCATTGAAGAAGGCAACTACGGCGGCAAGGGCTCGGACGCGCACAAGGCTTCGGTCGTCGGCGACACGGTGGGCGACCCGCTCAAGGACACGGTCGGCCCCTCGATCAACATCCTGATCAAGCTCATGTGCGTGATCTCGCTGGTGATCGCGCCGCTGCTCTAAACCGGCTCCGCCCTCCCGTGCACTAGGCTTTCGGTCCGCCGGGGTTCGTGTTAGGATTTCAATTCGGGTAAGTTGCGCCTGTGATTCGGTTTAACCATTTCAGTCCCTTGAGGCCCCTAGCACTTGCCTCGGCGTTGGCTCTCGCGGCGGCGTGTACCACCCCGGGCGAACGCGCGCCGACCTATTCGGCGACCTCGGCGGCCTACTACGATCCGCTCAACCGCCCGCTGGCCGGCCTCACGCGCGCCCAGGTGCTCAAGACGGCGATCCGCCAGGCCCGCGAGCAGATCCTGACCCAGGCCAAGGAAATGAAGCTGTCGGACGGAAGGACGTTGAGCGACCTGGCGATTGTGGATCCTTACGTAAAGGCAATGCTCGACGACACGGTCCGCGCCGCGCGGATCGTCGACCGCACTTACAGCGATGAAGGCATGGTCACCGTCACCGTCAGCATGCAACTGACCCCGCTATTCAAGATGATCGAGCATTACCCCCAGCATTCCATCTACTAAAATCGAATCGTCCCATCCGCTCGTATTTCAGCCGGGGTGTTGCGCCTGAAACTCGCCCACGCGCCGGACGAGTTCTTCGTGCAGGCGGCCGTTGGACGCGATGATGCCGCCATTGAGTCGAAAGTCGCGCTGATTATACGTGAGCTCGCGTCCGTCGAGGTCGGTCATCCTCCCGCCGGCCTCCTCCAGGATCAGGTGTGGGGCGCAGGCGTCCCATTCCTTGGACATGCCCAACGCCGGATTGACGTAGAAGTCGGCCTCGCCCTCGGTGATCTTGCAGACCTTGACGCCGAACGATCCGAAATGAGCGTGTTCCAAAGGCACCAGGGTTTCAATCAGCCGCATCAGCCGGCTGGTCCGGTTGGAGTTGCTCGCCACCATCCGAGCGCTGGTGATGCGATCGCAATCGCTCACGCGTGGCGCGCTGGATTCGGTGAGGGGACGCGGAACGGCGGCTTCATTGGCATTGGCGGCCTTGGTGGTTTCGACTTGATCGGCTGGGACCGTCTGCAGGAGCGTCCCGCCGCCGCGAATCGCCGAATAGAGCCGGCCGGCGATGGGCCGATAGACCACTCCCACCACCGGATGCCACGGGCCGTCGCCCAACTGCTCGACCATCGCCACGTGCATCGCGAAATTCCCGCTGTGCTTGATGAAGTCGCGCGTGCCGTCGATCGGGTCGATGATCCACACGCGCCCGCGGGCAAGCCGGTCCGACCGGTCTTCACTCTCCTCGGTCAAGTAGCCATACTCGGCCGCCGGGTAGTGCTCGCTTAGACGCTCGACGATCAGCCGGTCGGCGAGACTGTCGGCCTCGGTGCAGGGCCCGTCGGGCTTCTCGAAGACGTCATATTCTCCATCATAGAAGTGACGGACTCTATCCCAGGCCTCGAGTGCCGCGTCGCAGGCCGCCCGCCGAGCCTCCTCCCAGAGTTGCTTATCTGTTGATTTAGTCGTCATTGGGTCGCCGATGGACTCAATCGGAGCGTTTCAAGGTTTTCGGACATCGTCCAACCATCATTATACCCGCCAGAAACGCCGATTGGAAGCATCCTCAAGCCCGACCAGCAGTTCCGCGCCACCATTTCCGGAATACCACCCTCTCTGATTCACTCATCCGTATCAGCCAGCTCGCCCGCGCAAGATACCGCTCAACTCATCATTCGAACGCGACGAAACGAATAGTAGGCACAGTGCGTCCAAACGGCGTGAGGCTGGGGGTTTACCCATTTTGAGCAGCCCGCGCGAAGACCGGCTGCAAGATCAAGCTCTCCCGAGGATAGAAACATGCACATGAACGACCTTCTCAATACCCTTATGGCCAAGGACGGCTCCGACCTCCATCTGAAGGCGGGGCTGCCGCCGGGGATTCGCGTCAACGGGGAACTGGTCGCGATCGAGGGAGCCAAAAAACTCTCCCCCACCGACATCAAAGACGTGATCTATGAGGTCCTGACCGAAGAGCAGCGGGCCCGGTTCGAATCGGACCCCGATATGAAATGGGAGTTGGATTTCGCCTACAGCATCGATGGGGTCGGACGGTTCCGGTTTAATGTCCACAGGCAACGCGGGACGCTGGGCGCGGTCGTCCGTTCGCTGGCCAGCTCGATCCCCGCGCTCGAGAAACTCGGCCTGCCCGAGTCGGTCCTCAAGCTGACCACCGCCAAGAAGGGCCTGGCGCTGGTCACCGGACCCACCGGCAGCGGCAAATCGACCACGTTGGCGGCAATCGTGAACCGGATCAACGCCACGCGCGCCGAGCACATCCTGACCATCGAAAACCCGGTCGAGTACGTCCACAACTCGAAGAAATGCTACATCACCCAGCGCGAGGTGGGTTCGACAGGCGACACGCTCAGTTTCAGAAACGCGCTCAAGACCGCCCTGCGCCAGGTTCCCGACGTGATCCTGATCGGCGAGATGCGCGATTATGAGACGATCGGCATCGCGATCACCTCGGCCGAGACCGGCCACCTCGTCTTCGGCACGCCTGAGCCATCCCGTCCGCCCCAGGGGGCGATGAACGGTAACTCGGCGCCAACAGGAAGCCGCCCCGCCGCCGCGCCGGCAAACCAGCCCGAACCCGAAGAAAAACCCCGCCGCCGTTTGGGCTCCTTGATGAACATCCCGCCCTGGGAGAAAAAATAGCCTGCGCTCCCAACCTGTTCGAGAGCCGTGGTCCGGACCTCCCGTGGTGAGACCGCGGCGACGTCGACGCCATGTTCCACGACCCGACCAACGGCGCCATCAGCCAGGGACAGATACTTTATATTCAGGGATCGGTGACGTTTCCTTGAGGGGAGTGTTATTCAGATTGGGGAGTTAATGCCACTTCGATGAAGTTGTTCCGTTTCGGTTGATACTCGGCTCTCCCATTTCTAAATCACACCCCCTGAGGGACCAGCTCCCATTTGGGCGTGACCCCCCGATTCACCACTGAAACGGGCCAACGCCCCTCGGCCAGGTCAACGACGACCTGGACCGAATGGCGCCAAATGGAATCCCACAACACGTCTGACAGCGCGCCCAAATGCGGCGTGATGACGACATTGTCGAGCTTCATGAGCGGATGATCGGGCGGGCACGGTTCGATTTCGGTGACGTCCAGACCGGCCGCAGCGATCCAGCCTTCGCTCAGTGCCCGCACCAGCACCGGCTCATCGACCACGGGTCCCCTCGATGTATTGATAAACACCCCCTTCTTCTTCATCTTCCTGAACTCGCTCTCGCCGATCAGTCGATGGGTTTCGGGAGTCAATGGGCAATGGACGGAGACGAAGTCGGACTCTGACAAAACCTGGTTCAGGCTCGCCTTGGTCACACCCGCCGCTTCCATCCGATCGGCCTCGACATACGGATCATAGGCCAAGACTTTCATCTCGAACCCGCTCAGTTTACGCGCGACCTGCCGGGCGATCAGCCCGAAGCCGACCAGGCCCAAGGTCCTCCCATGCAAAAGCCAGTTGGGGGGCGAGCGGTGGTAGTCCCAGATACCCTGGCGAACCAGCCGATCATGGATCGGCGTTTGGCGGACCACGCTGAGGAGCAGGCCGATTGCGTGTTCCGCGACTTCATGACTCAACGCCTGGGGAATGTTGGCGACGAGGATGCCCCGTTGGGTTGCCTCATCAACCGGTATGTTATCGGTCCCGCTGCCGGACCGCAGAATCGCGCCGCAGTTGGCTAAGGCCTGAAGGTTTCCGTTCATCAGACACATGCTGTTGCCGATGATCCAGGCAACATCCGCATCGCCCGCGTACTGCCTCAGTTCTTCGGCGTTCGTGCACTCATGCGCAATAAACTCGATCTCCTGGTCCCGAAGTTTTTGCGTCACCCAAGACGGCATTTCGTTCTTAAGCATGGCGATGAGTGCAACTTTTTTGATGTTCATTGTGCGCTTTTTTTAAAGGAAACCTCTAAGAATCTGTTTTGCAGTCGTCCCTACGGGGCTCCAATTCATTATCGGTTTGATTTCCCGCCACTTACGTGGCGGGCTGAAAGCAATCGTCCCTGGCGGGACTGAGTTTTTAGAGTCGCCCTTAATGTGAATAATGGAATGGGCGGTTGCCGCTCTATAGGCGCCTCGCACAATTATGGGCCGTATGGGGAAAAACTCAATGGGAACTTTAAGATTCGCGAACCTGGCCCTGACCGAAGACGACGTATTTCAACGTGGTAAGGTCGCGCAGGCCCATCGGACCGCGCGCGTGGAGCTTGTCGGTCGAGATGCCGATCTCGGCGCCCAGGCCGAACTGACCGCCGTCGCTGAACCGGGTCGAGCAGTTGATGAACACGCAGGCCGAATCGACCGCCGCTAAGAACCCCATCGCGGTGGGGTGGTCGTTGGTGACGATGGCGTCGGTGTGGTGCGAACCGTGGGCGTTGATGAACGCGGCGGCGGCCGCGGCCGATCCGGTCACGCCCGCCGTGATGATCATGTCCAGATACTCAGTTCTCCAATCCTCGTCGCCGGCCTCCTTGAGGTCCAGATCTGTCAGCAAATCGCGCAGACCGGCGTCGGCGCGCACTTCAACGCCCTTCTCGATCAGGCCCTGGATAATGTCGCAGCCCAGAGAGGCCGCGACGTCCTTGTGGAGCAGAAGCGATTCGGCCGCGTTGCACACCCCCGTGCGTTGGGTCTTGGAGTTGGTAACGATTTCCATCGCCATCAGCGGCTCGGCGGCCTTGTCGACGTAGACGAAGCAGTTGCCGTCGTAATGCTTGATGACCGGGATCAAGGAGTTGTTGACGACCATCTCGATCAGGCCGCGACCACCGCGTGGAATAATGAGGTCCACGCAATCGTTGCGTCGCAGCAGTTCGCTCACCGCCGCCCGATCGGTCGTCGGCACCAGTTGCACGCAACCCTCGGGCAAACCGACCTGACGGGCCGCCTCGTCCATCAAGCGGGCGATAACCGTATTGGAATGAAACGCCTCTTTCCCCCCGCGCAGGACCACCGCGTTGCCTGATTTGAGGCACAGACAACCGGCGTCGGACGTCACGTTGGGGCGCGACTCGTAGATGATGCCGATCACGCCGATCGGCGAGCGCATGCGCCCCACCCGCAGGCCGTTGGGGCGTGTGCGGACCTGTTCGATCTCGCCGACGGGGTCATCGAGCGCGGCGATCTCCTCGGCGGCCTGGGCCATCCCCTCGATACGCTTGTCGGTCAGCTCCAGGCGGTCGAGCATCGCCTGGCCGAGCCCCGCCGCGCGGCCCGCCTCCAGGTCCTTCGCGTTCTCGGCCTGGATCAGGGTGGCGTTGCCGCGAAACGAGGCCGCCATGCAGAGCAGGGCGTTGTTCTTGCGCCGCGTCGGGCAAGTCGCCATGAACCGCGACGCGACGCGCGCACGGGTGACGATCTGGTCGACCAACGCCGCGAGGTCCTGACCGGTGTCCACGGCGGCACCCTCCATTTCCTGGGCAAGGGGGTGATAATGTTTCATCCGTCCGGTTCTCCATCAGGCGAGTGTCTCGGGTCATGGACCTGGGGATTATGATTATACGCGAGTCACGGTTCTCGGGCCAAGTGAAATCCCCCGGATTTGGTCGCAAACTCCGCTTCGATGCAAAGTCTCCATTCGTGCTCGTGCTCGGACCCATCACTGTGTCCCACCTCGATCGTGGCCTGAGAAAAAGACCGATTACGATTACGAGCACGAGAGTTTAGAGTCGACCGTCAACGAGGCCGGAGAACCCACGCAAAGTCGGCTCTGACTCCCAGAACTAAATCACACGCCCCGGATTTGGTCGCAAACGCGGCTCGCCGCGGTTAGGATGGCCGCGCGTTGTGGTATATTGAACCGTTGTCCGTTAAAGGAGCCAGCGCCATTGAGTGAGACGCCAGAACAAGAACCGGATCAACCTGTGCCCCCAAAAACCGAAGCGGAAGGAACCGACGACCCCGGCCCCCTGCCTTACCCGCGCCTGGCGATCGGCGGGGTGTTCATGGGCCTGGCCAACCTGGTGCCGGGGGTGTCGGGCGGGACCATGGTGCTGGCGCTGGGGCTGTATGAGCATTTCATCGGGGCGGTGTCTGACCTGACACGCCTGCGCTTCTCGGCGCGACCGATCATCGTGCTGGCGATGCTCTTCGGGATCGGCGTGGTGACGATTTTCAGCCTCTCGAGCACCGTGCAGTGGCTGATGGAGACGTTCCTGCCGGGGATGTTGGCGCTGTTTATCGGGATGACCCTGGGCGGCGTCCCGCTGCTTTACAAAGAAATCCGGCCTTTCAGCCCCGGCTCGGTGGTCGGCGCGGCGGAGGGCGTGGTGGTGATGGCGCTGGTCGCGTTCGTGCTGCGGCCCGAAGCAGTCAACGTCACCTGGCCGCTGCTGTTCTTCGGCGGCGTGTTGGGCAGCGCGGCGATGATCCTGCCCGGCATCTCCGGCAGCTACCTGCTGCTGGTTTTCGGACTCTATGTGCCGATCATCGCCGGGGTCAGCGAGTTCAAGGACGCGCTCAAAACGATGGACTTGAGCGAGCTGATCAACGTCGGCTTCCAGGTCATCCTACCCGTGGGACTGGGCGTCGTTGCGGGGATCGTTACCCTCTCGAACGTGTTGAAATGGCTCCTCGCTCGCTGGCACAGGCTGACCGTCGGGTTCCTGCTAGGTCTGTTGGTCGGTTCGGTCCTTGGCCTCTACCCGTTCAAAGCGCCGAGCGTCGACAAGTTGGTGAGCCACGCCATCCCGATCATGGCCCCCGACCACCCCACGGGCCGGACAAGGGCGACGGTCGCCGGAGGCCGCCTGACGGTGTGGCTCTACGGCATCGACCCGTCGGACGACGCCCACGCGCTCGTGCGAGAATTGGATGAACTGGACCAGGCCCATGCGCATCTGGCCGTTTCCTACGAACACAAAACAGCGACGCCGGCCCCGACCTTGGACGACGTCAAGGCCGCCTCCGGCGACCGCGCCGTTCTCCTCGCGTACGACGTCGACGTCCCCAAAGAAGTCCGGCGCGCGGCGGCCGATAATGTCCCGCTGATCATCGTTCCCAATACCGAGTACTCAGAGGCCAAGGCGTGGACGGGTCTCGGCCTCATCATCGTCGGATTCTCGATCACATTTCTCCTGGGACGGCTGGGCAAGGAATCGCCCCGGTATTCCGGGTGAATGCTACCTGCATTTTCTGTTAAAAACTTATCATTTGCGACCCATGATTTCGTCAGGGGTAGAGTTCCCACCGCGTGACGGCATTCCGGCTCTCGGTGATATCCGTCTGGACATTCACGATCCCCGGCGAATCAAGTGCCAACCAGCCGACATTCGGCGACCAGGCGAATCCGCGCAAGAACCCGGTTTGCTTTTCAATTCGCGGTTGATTGTCGCTTCCGGCTTGAGCCGCGACATCGAAACTGATCCAGCCCGTGCTGTCCGACCAGCCATGGCCTGAAAGAATAAAGAAGTCCGGATCAGAGATTGAATCCACGTTGACACCGAAATCATCCGCCGAGTCATTACTGTAGTTGACGCCGTTTGTCGGTGAACCATCACCCAGATGAATCCAGCCGATGTTTGCCGCATAGATGAAACCCGACACGGTATTCTGATTGAAGTTCGCGCCATTGGCCCCATCGGCATGAAAATCGACCCAGCCCACATTGGACAGCCAGGCATGTCGATCCGTGACATCGACGGTCGTTTCGGCTTAGACAAAAGCCATGCTGAACGCCACCAGCATGAATAGATAAACCGACGCGATAAATCGATTCTTTAGCATCCACCAACTCCTTCAATTCGCCTTATCAAAATGTGTATAAATTTGTCCACGGCTGATCAGTTGTAAAGCTGGCTCCGGAATCCGCGCGGATCAGTCCACCATAACCCTCCGCCGCATCGATGATATCAAATTCATCGTTGGCATTTCCCGTATCGCCGTTCGCCCGAGCAAAATTGCGGACGACCAAGTTGCCTTCACCCAGCGCGCGCAAGCCGGAATTCCCATTTGCATAAAGCGTGTTTCCCTCGACCCGGCTGCCCCGAGCATTCAACCGGATGAACAGGCCTATACCTTCATTGAAGGAAGAAACGTTATCCGCGACTCGACTACCTGAACTCACTTCGTCAACCGAAATACCGAACGAATCGTTGGAGCGTGAATTATTCCGTTCCACCAGAGAACCGCTCCCGACGACGATCCCGATGCCGCCATTATTGTAGGCCGTCGATTCCGTCAGGATCGAGAGCGAGGTTGTAAATCCGTCACCTCCGTTTTCGTTCGCCGAACAGCGGTTGGCCGTTGAACCAAGCTGCAATGAAAATCCAATCTCGGTGTTCTTGTATGCGATTGCATCCCGCAGGGTGGAACCCTCCGCGGTAAATCCATTTCCGCCATTCATCTGCGCGGTGCATCGTTCGATGGATGTTCCTGGCCCCGCTTTAAATCCCGCCGATCCATTGCCGTAAGCCATGCACTCCTGGATCAGGCCACTCTCGCTGAGTGCCAGCCCCGGGCTGGTGACGCCGTCGTCATTACGCCCGTTCATGATCAGGCGCACCGAACGCACCTGGCAAGCAACGGTACCGTCCGCCGAGATTCCCGCCTCACCCCAGCCCTCGACAGTGCCGTTGAGGATCGATACGCTCATCCGTCCGGCGGCGATATAAATTCCAGCGCCTCCATGTTGAGTTGGTTGAATCTCTGAACCGGTCAGGCTGAAACCATTGAGATCGAGCTGCACATTATTGGCATCGATCACCACCCCGCCCGCCAAGCGTTCTTCGGTAGTGTCACTGCCGACGCCCGTGATGCTTTGTGTTATGTAGTAGGATCCCGCCTCGCTTATGGTCAGCGCCAGATCGGTTGCGGCATCAAAACCGACCGGCGGCAGCGGTGTGCGTGCTTCAACCTGGTCCAGCGTCTTCATGACCGGCGCCGGAGGTCCGGGAGGAACCAGGCTTCTCTGTGAAAAGAGATTTGACATGGAGATAAAAACCAGGGCTGCAAACATTCCCCTGGCAAAATGTTGTGCTCGTTCAGACATGTTGACAACTCCTATCTTGATTCATCGCACACGGAGGATATTGACAGGCCTCATCCCCCGAAATGTTGCTTAATGAGCCGGACGTTCTCGAGAGAGCGTCGTAATCATACAACGGCCCGCAACGGGAGGCGAGCTGCCCCTGTGCGATCCGCGCTCAGGGCGTGGCCAGCAAATGGAAATCGCCGGCGCCGGTGTATTGGACCTCAACCCACTGGGCCAACGCATGGCGACCTTCCAGCACGACGGGGCGCCAGCAGCGGTTGTGGGCCAGCGTGGTGCGCTCGTTCTTGTACTCGAAAGTCAGCACGCGCTCACTTCGGCCAACCCACTGCCGATGATAAGCGTGGGCCAAGCCGCGTACCGTGGCGTCGAGTCGGCGCGACCGCTCGGTCAGGACATGGTCGGGCAGGGCGCGTAGACGCGCGGCCGCCGTGCCGGGGCGAGGGCTGAATTTTGAGCGATTCACGGCGGCCGGCCGAACCCGGGCGAGCAAATCGAGCGTGGCCTCGAAGTCCTCGTCGCGCTCGGTCGGGAAGCCGGCGATCACGTCGGTCATGAGGCACGCGTCCGGGAAGCGGGCACGAAACCCGTCACACACCCGCTCGAACTCGCCCACCCCGTGCCCGCGCCTCATCTCCTCCAATACCCGCCGCGAGCCCGACTGAACGGGGACGTGTAGGAAACGGAACATGCGGGGATGCTCGAAGGCGTCCAGGTATGCCTCCAGGTCCTGCTCAATCCACTGCGGGCTGCTCATGCCGAGCCGGACGCGGAAATCTCCCTCGATCTCGCAAATCCGGCGCAGCAGGCGCGGCAGCGGCCAGTCGCAGTCCTTGCCATAGGCCCCGGTATCCTGCGAGGTGAGCCAGATCTCCCTCACCCCCTCCTCGACCGCCTGGTGGACCTTGCGCAGGATGTCGCCGGGCGGGAAGGAGCGCAGCCGACCTCTCGCCAGGCGCGTCTGGCAAAAGCCGCAGGCGCTCATGCAACCGCTGGAGATGGGCAATACCTCGACCAGGGGATTGCGCCGTAGGGACGGCAGCCGCAGCCTGTCTGGTTCGGCCGGCTCATTCGAGGACCGACGAAGCCGTTGTGCCACGCGTCCGGCAGCCGTTTCGCGAACAACCTCGTCGAGCCGGTCAATCGTGTCGGGGCCGATCGACGAGACGCCCTCGAACATGTCGCTCCGTTCGTGCGCCTTCGGGATGCAACCGGCCAAGACCACTTGCGGACCACTCCCCGACCGCGCGGCTTCCCTCAGCCCGCGAAACCGCTTCTCAAAGTTCCGGAACGTCCGGTCCTTAACCGTGCATGTATTGAGGATGATCACGTCGGCGGCGTCGGGTTGATCGACCAAGCGGTGCCCGGCGCGGTCGAGCACCCCCGCCATCGCCTCGCCATCGGCGACGTTGAACGAGCATCCGTAAGTTTCGATATAGACCTTGTTTGACATGGGAGATCGGAGACTTGGGTAGCGGCGAAGTTGGGCCAACACCCGTGATTCTATCTCGGCCGCTCGCGCAATGTCACCTCTGATCGGTCCGGGCCGCCGTGGTCTCTAGCCAGCCGTCAAGAAACCTCAGCAACTCCTCGGGGGGCCGAATCCAGCACTGGGCGGCGCTGGTGCGGGGTTTGGCGCGGACGAGGATCGATAGCCCCCGCCCCTCGATCGCGTGGAAGCCGTCTTCGTCGGTCAGGTCATCGCCGAGATAAGCGGCGGGAACCCCGGTCTCTTCTTCCGCGAGCACGGTTTGGACGGCGACCCTCTTGTTGCGCCCCTCGGCCCGCAATTCCAGGCCACCGTCAAACTTCATCAGCACCAGCTCGCAACGCGCGGCCAGCGCGAACCACGATTCCCCGACTTGTTCGCGAATAAGTCCGATCTCCATCTCCCCCTGGCCGCGCCAGTGGAACGCCAAACCGGCGGGTTTGCGCTCCAGGAGGTCGGCGTGCCCCAGCTCTTCGGCTGCGACTGCAGCCTCGGCCAGTCCGGAGCGCGCCGCTTCGGGCAACTCTGGATGATCGATACGGCCATTGGGCAATCGCCGTTCCCAGCCGTGAGAGCCCCAGATTTCGGGGGGATCATTCAATCCCAGCAAGGGCATCACGTCGCGCATCGTGCGCCCGGTCACGATCACCAGGCGGGTGTGGCCGGTATCGATGATCGCCCCGAGCCTCTCTCTGACACCCTCGTACGGCACGGCATCGTCACGTTCGATCCGGAAGGGGGACAAGGTTCCGTCGTAATCGAGGAACAAGAGACTGCGGCGCGACCGGCGCAACCGCCTAAAAAATTTGTCGAGCTTCTCCTGATTCAGTTCTGGATCAAACAAACTTTCGAGGTCCTTTGCATGTCGCACGCGGATAGTGTATCAGACCAGAGTGTCTTCATCACCCTTCATGGCGCGAATGGTGGCGAAGGTTGATGGATCCCCCCAGGAGCACATCTCGATGGCTAAGAAACATGTCTACTCGTTTGGGAAAACAAGGACCGACGGTCACGGCGGACAAAAGCCGCTGCTCGGCGGCAAGGGCGCGAACCTGGCCGAGATGACGCGCATCGGGCTGCCCGTCCCCCCTGGATTCACGATCACGACCGAAGTCTGCGTCCACTACATGGAGCATAAGAACAAATACCCGCCCGGCCTCAAGGAGCGGGTCGCCAAGGCCGTCGCCCGCGTCGAGAAGGAGCTGGGCAAACGACTCGGCGATCCGAAAAATCCGTTGCTCGTTTCGGTGCGTTCGGGGGCGCGCGACTCGATGCCCGGCATGATGGACACGATCCTCAACCTGGGCCTGAACCAGCAGACCACCGAGGCACTGGCCACGCTCAGCGGCAATCCGCGGTTCGCCTGGGACTGTTACCGGCGGTTCGTTCAGATGTACGGCGACGTCGTGATGGGCGTCCAACGCCGGGCGGGGGAGCACCATGAGCCGTTCGAGGAGATGATTGAGTCCATCAAGAGTGAGAAGAAGGCGGCCAGCGATCTGGACCTGGGCGTCGATGATCTCAAGGAGCTTGTCAAGCACTTCAAGCGCCTCATTCGCAAACGGGCCGGACACGATTTCCCCGATGATCCACATAAGCAGCTCTGGGGGGCCATCGGGGCCGTCTGCGGATCGTGGAACAATGACCGCGCGATCGTCTACCGCCGCAAATACGGCATCCCACACAACTGGGGGACAGCCGTCAACGTCCAGGCGATGGTCTACGGCAACCTGGGCGACACGTCGGCCACGGGGGTGGCGTTCACGCGCGATCCCGCGTCTGGCGAGCATGTCTTCTACGGCGAGTACCTGATCAATGCCCAGGGCGAGGACGTGGTCGCCGGCGTGCGCACGCCGCATTCCATCGCCAAGCTATCGGATGAGATGCCCAAGGCGCACCGGGAATTAGAGAAGGTCTGCGGAAAACTCGAGAAGCACTTCCGTGACATGCAGGACTTCGAGTTCACGGTCGAGGACAACCACGTCTTCATGCTCCAGACGCGCAACGGCAAGCGGACCGGCTTGGCGGCCGTTCGCATCGCCTGCGAAATGGTCAGCGAGCGGCTCATCACCCCCGAAGAAGCGATCCTGCGCATCCCGGCGGATTCGCTGAACCATTTGCTCGCGCCCGTCTTCGACCGCAACGACCGCGAGCGGGCCGTGGGCACCGGCAGGCGGCTGACCTCGGGCTTGGCGGCCGGGCCGGGCGCCGCTTCGGGCAAAGTCGTCTTCCACGCCGAGGATGCGGTCCGGATGGCCCACGGCGGTGACCGCGTCTTGCTCGTGCGCGTCGAGACCAGCCCCGAGGATCTGCGCGGGATGATCGCCGCCGAGGGCATCCTTACCGCGCGCGGGGGCGTCAGCTCGCACGCCGCGCTTGTCGCCCGCCAGATGGGGAAGGTCTGCGTGTGCGGGTGCGGGGATTTGGCGATCGACTACCATGAAAAGCGGATGACGGTGAACGGCAAGACCATCGGGGAGGGCGAATTCATCTCGATCGATGGGACGCTGGGCGAGGTATACGAGGGGCGCATCGACACGGCGCCCTCCGAGGTCGTCCAGGTGCTCATCAACAAGACGCTCAAGCCCGAGCAGAGCCCGGTCTATCAGGATTTCGCCCGGCTCATGAAGTGGACCGACAAGGCCCGGCGGCTCGACGTGCGCGCCAACGCCGACCAGCCCGACCAGGCCGCCAACGCGATTACCTTCGGCGCGGCCGGCATCGGCCTGTGTCGCACCGAGCACATGTTCTTCAGGGGCGAGCGTATCTACTCGGTGCGCAAGATGATCCTGGCCGAGAACGGCGAGGAGCGCCGCGCCGCGCTCGATGAATTGCTCCCCTTTCAACGCGAAGACTTCGCCGGTATCTTCCGCGCGATGGGCGGTCGGCCCGTCACGGTCCGGACGCTCGACCCGCCACTCCACGAGTTCCTCCCCCACGACCCCGAGACGATCAAGGAGACTGCGGCGAAGCTCGGCGTCAGCGAGAAAACCGTGCGGCGACGCGTCGAGGCCCTGCGGGAAGCCAACCCGATGCTCGGCCACCGCGGATGCCGCCTGGGCAACGTCTATCCCGAAATCACCGAGATGCAGGCGCGGGCCATCTTCGAGGCGGCGGCCCAGGTGATGGGCGAGGGCGGGCGCGTCAAGCCGGAGATCATGATCCCGCTGGTCGGCTACCCCCGCGAGCTGTCCCTGCAGCTCGAGGTCGTCCGCCGCGTGGCCGACGAAGTCAAACGCTCGACCGGCAAGCGCGTCAAATACCTGGTCGGGACGATGATCGAAATCCCACGCGCGGCCCTCTGCGCCGACCAGATCGCCGAGCACGCCGAGTTCTTCAGCTTCGGCACCAACGACCTGACCCAAACCACACTGGGCATGAGTCGCGACGACTCCACCGGGTTCCTGCCGCAGTACCAGGAGCTGGACATCATGCCGGCCAACCCGTTCGCGACGATCGACGTGGCAGGAGTAGGCCGGCTCATGCGCATGGCGATCGAAGACAGCCGCAAGGTCCGGCCCGACATCAAACTGGGCATCTGCGGCGAACACGGTGGCGACCCGGCCACCGTCGAGTTCTGTCACCAGCTCGGCCTGGACTACGTAAGCTGCAGCCCCTACCGCGTCCCCGTCGCCCGCCTGGCCGCAGCGCAGGCGGCGTTGAAGGAAAGCATGCCGGCGAGAGCCAAGAAGCCCACGAAGAAATCCAGAAGGGCACACGCGACTACGAAAAAGCCGAAATCAAAATCTCCTCGCCGCTAGGTCAATGGGGTCAAAGGAAGACTATTCATGATGCGGTTGGGTTAAATAATTATTATTATTATAATAATATATAGTATTAAGTGTTGAAAAGGGGCATGCCGATGCCACGAAATAGCTCCTACAATCAGAATGAGAAATGACGGTTTCGATTCTTAAGCGAGTCGAACTGCTACTGGCGACGGGCTTGCAATTACGATACAGGCATATTGAATATGCACGATAATGAATTCTTAAGTCCCTCCGTATGGATACCCATAACGGTGGCTTTGATTTCGATGGGAGCTAATGCATGGCAATTCATTAAGAATCATAAGTATCAACGGGAGATTGAAAACCTTAGAGCGCAGCACCAGAGAGAGTCAGAAGATCATAAAGCCGCATTGGATCGAGAAAATGTAAAATATCGGCGTGAGCTCGAAGATCAAATTTCTTTCAAGAAAGAGAAAATCGAAATTCTTGGTAAATTGGATGGAGAGTTCGGTGAAATCTTAAAGAACATGCAAAATATTTTGGCCCCAAAGCATCAAACAACACACGACTAAATACCTTCACTGATTATGGCTACAAATAAAATGAGGCCGGCATTCTTCAAATACTATGATAACAATCGCGCTTATCTTGATATGGAAACGTGCAGTCAATTTGACACATTAGACAAAATGATGACCTCTGTTTTGGCGCGATGTGAAGAAGCTATCGATAACAATGCGCAGCTTCGTTACGAACTTGACCATAGCCTTTGGGCAAATGAAGCGCAACCCGTTTTGAGTCAAATGCATTCCCTTCTGGACACAGAATTAAGGGAGCTGATGCACCCATCAAAATGAAATCACAATCTGAGAGTTCTTCCTTCTCTAACTAGATTTCTCTCTAATCACCATCTTCTCCAAGAATTCCGCCGCTTTGAGTCGACAGTGCAGGTGATCTTCCCATACGCGGATGAGCCAGCGCAGGATCGGTCGTCCGGTGGAAGTCGGCACATCGAACGGCGCATCATAAGGTGGGGGTTCTTCGATGATATCGAGAACGGGCGCGAGCGCCGAAGCGGGAAGCCGCATCGTCGATGAAGGGTCTGCGGGGCCGGGGCGGTCAAATTGGATGCGGTCGAAATGGTAAACGACGACCGGCGGCAACGTCTCGGCCGTCCAGGGTTCGGCCAGATGGGGCGGAAAGCCGGCGTGGTGCAGCAGGCGCAGGAGCAACGTGATGAGCAGCGATCCGGGCGCCTCGGTCTCGCCCAGCGTATCGAGAAAGCGGCATGCCTCCTCGAAGTGAAACGGTTCGGGCGGTGAGTCCCGCGTGACCGCCCCCAGAACCTCAACCCCCAAGCCCGCGAAGGCTAAACGAACCAAGTCGCATCTCAGGTAGTTCCACTCGCAAACGAGCGAAACCTCGCCGAGCACGCCGAGCTTGTCGGGCGAGCGGACGCTAATGGCGACTTGCACCCGACTGAACGGTTCGTAAGCCGCCTGCGTCGTGCGTCCGCGCCGCCGCCGCGCGCCTTTCGCCAGTGCCCGCACCACCCCCATCTCGCGCGTCAGCAGGTGGACGATCAGCGATGTCTCGCTATAGGGCGACGCGGACAGGACGATCGCCTCGGTTTGTTCCATTACGATCCAAATGAAGGGACCGGCGACCCCGAGCCTCCGCGGGCTCGCTCGCGCCGGCGCGAGCGATCAGGCCACCTTGTCGACCTCGGCGGCCGTATAGACGTCGGCCCCGGTCGTCGCGTTTTTCTTGTGCGTCCAGAAGCGGATGGTCACCTTCTTGTAGTTAACGATGATGTCGGGGTGATGATTGATATGCTCGGCGGTCGCGGCCACGCGGTTGACGAACGCAACGGCTTCCATAAAGCTGTCGAATGAGTATTGCTTGCGAATCGCAGGCCCATCCTGTTCCCAGCCCGGCAGGTTCTTCAATGCCGCGGCCACCCGCGCGTCGTCCAGAACGTCATATTCCAATTCGATTGCCATGCCTTGCTCCTTCTCCAATCAGGTGACGGTCATTATTTCACAATCCTCCGGGAGGGACAACGTGGATTTCGTGCGCGCGTCGTGGTGTTTGAACCTGGTTACACTCCATGCCTCCCGATGTCAGTGGGTCAATGGACTTGGGACTCGATCTCCCTCGCATCGGATAATTCCAGAACAAAGCCATCTGATTCGTCATGAGAATACCGGTCCAACCACGGGGAGTAGGCACTCACCACGATCCGATCGGCCGCCGGCTCAAAGCGCATCAGTCTGAGCCACCCGTTGCCGCCGTTCTCCATGCCCTGGTAGTTGGCCAAGACCTGATGAACTTTATTTCCGTGATCCCCCCGACTCGTCAGCCGACCACAACTGAGGACGTGTCCGCACAGCACGAGGAATATATTTTTGTGCCGTCTGACGAACTCCTCCCAGATGTCTTCACCGTTATTGGTATCGTCCGTCCAAAGGGAGGCTTGGTGCGATGCCCTATTATCTTCCGGTCCGATGCGCGTCTCGTCTGAATCGAGATAACTGTGCGTGAGCACAATCACCCGCCGATCCGGATGAGCTTCAACAACTTCATTGGCCCAGGCCAACATTTCATCATTCGGCATCCATTCCAAGGTCACTACCATGAAGTCCGTTCCGCCCGCGGTGAACAAAACGAACCGCTGGTCGGGATCCGCCTCCATGTGGCCGCCCCACCAGGGTTCATGCTGAAAACGATCGACCGGAAAGGTCTTGTTGTAATTCGCCGTGTCGCGCGGGTTGCCTGGCGATTGTGCATGAGACGGCACGTCATGATTGCCCGGAGTCAGGATATAGGGCACGATGCCGTCCAAGGGAGAGAAAATCTCATTCACCAAACCCCATTCGAGATCCGAATTCTCGCTTGTGATATCCCCTTCGTGCAACACAAAGACGATGTTTTCCCGCAGGTGGTTTTGTAGAATCCACCGCGTTTGTGATTCGAAAACCTTCACATAGTCCAAACGCCCGCCATTGGATGCAGTGGGCAGATAATTCTGCGTGTCCGGCAAAACGGCCAAGGTAAAGGAATCCGGCTCTTCCCTATTCGTTCCCGCCTTTGAATTCGAGTATTGATTGGTTACACATGATCCAGTCACGGCCAGAATGAGAACGATCACGTGAATGCGTAAGGCGGACAAATGGCGCGCTCTCATGACGGATCTCCTCTTATTGAATCTTGCCTTCAGCCCGACCCCAGGGTTCACTGCGCTCCGCTTTGAGGCGCGTTTGCCATTTCCAAACTTGATGGCGACAGGTCGCTCTCTCAATCGCCCGCCGCCACGGCCTTCTCTTCATCGCTGATGGCATATAGGTGCGTCTGCGTGCCGATGTAAACAACGCCATTGGCCGCGATCGGAGAAGAATAAACCGAAACGCCCATCTCGGTTTCGTTGATCAACTTTTTTTCCTTGCTGGCCGCGAGCACCACGATCCGGCCGTCTTCGGCGCCAAGATAGACCTTCCCGTCGCCGACCAGCGTCGAACCCCACATGTGACTCTCCGTGTCATGCGACCAGTAAAACTCGCCCGTCTCGGCGTCCAGGCAATGGACCGTGCCGGCGTAATCGGCCGCGAACACCAGCCCGTCCGCGATTGAGACGGTCGAGATCGTGTGATTGATTTTGTCGTATTCCCACACGCGCCCGCTCTGGGTGATGTCGCCGGTCTTCGTGGCGTCGATGCAAACCAGATTACCCACGCCTTCGCCATGCTCGGGGTCCTGGCCGATCGCGACGTAAACGCGGCCGTTGTGGAACACGGGCGTCGAAATGATCTCGCTCGGGCCGTTATAGGTCGCGTATTTTTGTGGTTTGCCGTCGTCGCGGTGGCGATAGCGAGGGGGATTACAGTCGTAACGCCAGATTTCCTTGAAGACCAGGAACCCGTCCTCATCCTCGACCGGTTCGGGATCGAAACCGTAACAGAACCCGTCGCCCGCGCCGAAGATCACCTGGCCCTTGCCTCCCACCTCGCCCCACGCCGGCGACGCCCAGTTGCAATGGAAAAGCCGTTGGCTGATCCCGACGCCTTCCTCGCCGACCAACTCGCCCGTGTTCCTGTCGAGCGCGATGAAGGCCGGGGCCTTGGGCGATGGGATGTTGGTGTGCGACCAATCGACGCCGTTGGACGTCGCGACGTAAACCGTGTCGCCGACGACCATCACCGAGTTGCTGGCGATGTTGTGGGGGAAGACGCCCAGTTCATCACGCATGTCGAAACGCCAAATGATGTCGGCGACCTGGGAGTCGGAACCGATCGCGAGCGAGGGGTCGTCGGGTGCAGGCAAGGTCCCCTGCTCCTTGAGGCCGTCATGCGCCCCATCCATGTAGAGCTTCTCATACATAAACGGCCCGTCGTTGCCGTTGACCATCCCCTCGGTGTCAAGGCAAACGACCTCGCAACGGTTCGTGACGACGAAGACGCGGTCGCGATCAACACCGGGCGAGGAACAGATACCGAGGTATTCCCAATCGCTGACCTTGCCCGCGCCGAGCTTGGGCACGATCAGTTGCCAGATGAGTTCGCCGGTTTGTTCATCGAGACACATAATGATGCCGCGATCGCCGACGTGATCGGGATTGCGCGGCGATTCGTTGTTGGTCCCGACGAAGACTTTTCCGCCCGAAACGGTCGGATTGCCATAACACTGCGAACCCACCTTGGCCACCCACTTGACGTTCTCGGTGGTTGCCAAGTCGATCTCCTCGCTCCCCTCCTTCATCCGGCCGGGGTCAAAGGAGTCGGGAAGCCCCGTTTCCTCGCTGACCATGTTGCGCGAGGCGTCCTTGCCCCAGATCGGCCAATCGGCGGCGGGGAGCCGCGCCGCGGCGACGAGAACGAGCAGCGTGATGAGGGACGTGGTTGTAATGTTCGTTCGTAACATGGCGAATACCTCTTAGTCGTTGGAATAGACGGAAATGTTGTCGATAAACACGCGTTTCTTACTCTGCGGCGAGAAGCCGAACAGGCCGGGCGCGCCTTTGGCATGGGCGGTCTGGTGCGGGACTTCGATCGTCCAGCTTTCGGGCTCGGTCTCGCCACGCGGCCAGGCCTTGGCGCGGATGACCCCCGAACCGTCTTCAGCGACGTCGACCCGCGTCTTGAGCCGATACCACTTCTTGACCTCCCAGCTGAATGGGACCGAAACCTTGATCCGCTCGTGATTCGAACTGACCTCGATCAGCTGCCACTGGCCCTTGAGCGAGATGATGTAGCGTTGGTTGACCAGGCCCACGTCGGACATGATGCGCCGGTTGCCGTCGGTGCGCACGTCGGCCTCCATCGTATAGTTGCTCTCATCGGGGTGGCCGATGAACGTCATCGAACGCTGGAAGAGCAGGCGGTCCAGCGTCTTGGTCAGCACCTTGTCGCCCTCGAGTTCGCGAATCTCCCACTTGAACCTCCCGCCGATCCAGGGCAGTGGTGGGTAAGCGAACTTCACGCCCTGCTCGGTCTTGTGGTCCACCGCCAGCTCGAAACCGTCGAAGCCTTCATCGAAAGGCAAGTTCGGCAAGATGCGCCCGCGAACGAAACCGCTTCGCCCATCGTGATCCGACGCCCTGAACATCCCGGCGGAGATCTTCGCGTCCGGTCCGGCGACCAGCGCGCCCCGCTGGTTGAAGCCGGCATCGAGCTTGGCTTTCACCTTGGCGGTGGGTGGGATGAACTTCTCCCAATGGACATGGGGCGCGCCGCTGATCACGTGACCATCTGGGTCGACGGCTGACAGACGCACCGCTTTCTCGTCCCCCGGCCGCAGCAATACATCCGAGGGGATCGCCCGATATCCGCTCGCGGGCCCGCTCTCATGCGCGAGATCAAGTTGCGCGGAGGAGTCAGGCGGCTGGCGACTCGGCAGCGTGTCTTCAATGCCGAAACAGTACAGCTTTTTCGTCGTATGGACGAAGAGCCGGCCGTTCCAGACCGCCGGTGAACCCAGGCCGTTGCCTTCGAGCTGTACCTTGCACAGCACCTCGGCCCTTTCCTCGCCGGGGCGAATGATATAGAACAGACCCGATTGCATGGGGACGTAGAGCTTCCCGTCGGCGAAGAGCGGCGAGGCGTGCAATTGACTGTGATCGAGCTTTTCCCTCCACAGGATTTCACCCGTTCCGGCATCCACGCAGCACAGTTCCCCGGTGTGGATGACCTGGTAGACGCGATTGCCGGCCAGGACCGGCGAGCTGGTGAAGATGCCGAGTTCGTTGCGCCACAGTTCGGCCGATTTATCCAACACAACGGGTCCAGCTTCTCCAGCGGCGGGCTCGGCCCCAAGCTTGAGCGCCACCATCCGGCCCGCCGTCGAATCGTCCATGTTTTCCTTGCCGTGCAGGGCGATGACGCGGTCGTCGCCCACGACCACCGAGCAATTGATACCGCCCGTGGAGAGTTGGTAGCGCCACAGCGGCTGGCCGTTGAGCGCGTTGATGCAGACAACGTTGCCGCAACCGGTCCCGGCGTAGAGGACTTTCTTATTACCCTGAACCCCAAGCACGGGGGTCGAAAACGAGCTATCCTTGGGCCCGACGCCGGGAGTCGAGGCCCAGACCAAATCCCCGGTCTCCTTGTCGAACGCGAAGAACCGGTCGCGGGCCGGCCCCTGCTTGCCCCAGTAGGATGTGATGCCATGATGGATGACCAGATCATCCACGATCACCGGTGCGCCGGTTCTCCCGTTGGGAAACGTGAGCCGCCCAAAGCGCTCCATCATCGAGTGTTCCCAGATCGTCTCGCCCTCGGGCGAAAGACACATGAACAGGCCGGGCGTGGTCATCAGGTAGAGCCGCCCGGTATTCGGGTCGATCGTCGGACTGCCGATGCTGTAACGGTTGTAAATGATATCGCTGATGAAATCGTTGAATCGCCGTTCCCAAATCAATTCCCCCGAATTCAGGTCCAGGCAGGCCAGGTATTCCTGAAGCTCCGGCCCGTCGCCGTGATACCCGAACACGTAGACCCTGTCGCCGGCGATGACCGGCGTGCCACGCCCCCACAGGTCATGGGTCCAGAGCAGGTTTTCTCCCTCGGGGCTGACGCGGTCGGGGAGGTCCGTCTCCGCCGAAACGCCGTTCTGCTCGGGCCCGCGCCAACTGAGCCAACCCGCCGCCCGCTCATGTTCGGCGGCGCGAACCTCCCCGGCGCAATGGAAGTTGATCACAATCAAGAGGGCATGGGCCGCAACCCACGCGATGAGACAACGGACTCGGTTCACCCTAATCTGGGCTTTCATTTTGCTTCCCTCGCTGAGCCGGCTAGCCATCGCTCCGGGCCTCCGCCTTGCTCTATCGACTTGCCAGTCTTGGACTTAGCGCGTAAAATATCCAACATCCGCCCTGGGAGCGATGGTCGATGTGCAGGACGCACACAGAAGCGAGATTATAGCCGGGTTGAGGGCAACTTGCCAGCCTAATATGGTACCTACACGTATTAAAAACACCGGGCTCCGAAATGAGGTGACCGAAGAGCCGGCTGATGACCTCGGCGGCGATGCGCTGTCGGCCGACGACCCGCTTCGCCGCCGGCTGCCGCCCCTGCTACGCCGGGCCTGGTTCAGCCTGAACAAGTGCTTCCGGCGCCGCATCGCCCACCTGGGCCTGACGCCCGATCAGTTCTCGATCCTGCGCTGGCTCAACGAGCAGGACGGCCAGGGGGTCACTCAGAGCGAATTGACCCAGATGATGGCGAGCGATCCCAATACGATCGCCGCGCTGCTGGGAAGGATGGAAGCGGAGGGTTGGATCAAGCGCGCGCCCCACGAGCACGACCGGCGGGCCAAGCGCATCCGACTCATGGCGCCCGGTCGGCGGCTCTATCACAAGTCACGCTCGATCGCCGTCGAGCTTCAGATGGCCGTGCTCTCGGACATCCCCGAGGCCGAACGCGAGACGTTCCTCGTGCGCCTCGAAACGCTCGCCCGGGCTAGCGAACGGGAGCTTGAGAAGTCCTGAAACTTGGCGGGCCTCGCCCCCCTACGAATTCGAATCCGCAGATGCGGCTCAAGAGGCATCGTATCTCACAAATCTTCAGGCCAAAGGCCTGTCCGACGGGCGATGCGGGCTAGCATCCTCGGCCCCAGTTCCTCGCGCGCGTGCTGGGCCATCGACTCACGCTGCAGCGAATCTGATCTCGAGCAGGTCGGGGCCAGCCTCGCCGTGTTCCAAGCGATCGGCCACGACGCGCAGAGCCAGGGCCTGGACTTTCGCCTTCGCCTGGTCCGGATCGCCGCCGTACGCCACCACCCCCGGCAGGTCAGGCGCCTCGGCGATCCAGCGACCGTCGTCCTCCCGCTCGATCTCAACCAAAAACGTCATCTTCGCTCATACGCCTCCAGTGCCATATCTTACGTCATCTCGTTAGCCGTGCAAAGGCCAACCGACGAGAATCAGTGAATACTCAATTCGGGATGTGCTCGAGATGGATAGGTGTGCGTGGTGCCAAACTCAACGGCAAGCGAAACGCTGGCCTGGGCCCATGAGCGACAGTCTATGGTTTGAAGGCGTGTGGGAGAACGAAGCCCCCCCCCCCGGCGAACCTATTCACCCCTAAC
>CAUZJO010000041.1:0-32113 GCA_963580245.1 Candidatus Sumerlaeia bacterium
CACCCCAAGTGGAGTTCTCCCTGGCCACGCGCCCGATCAGTTCGCGAATCTCCGACGTGGTCAGGGGTCGGCCTCGCTTGGTGCCCGAGTTCGATTTCCAACGCCAATAAAGCCGGAATCCGTGTCGATGCCAGCGGAGGACGATATCTGGCTTAACGATGAGAAGCGGATTGCGCCATTTGGGCCAGACCCGTCTCAAACATACCCAGAAGACCCGATCCCGCCAACTCAACCGTGGCCGGAGATGCTCCCTATTGAGCACGGACATCTGCTGGCGTAGGGCCAAGTTCTCCATAATCAGCTCATCTCGGGATAGGACGACAAGGCGCAGGACCTGCAGGCCGGCGGAAACGATAGTGATGAGAATCTTGAGCTTCATGGCCGATTTTGTGCATGAAGAAGAAACAAGTCAAGTGACTGAAATCATTGAAGTTCCGAATTTTGGCGAGGCACAGGATGAAATCGGAGGTCGTCACACGAATCGAGGAAGCACTGCTTTCGACAAACCAGCCGGAAGAATCGTTGGGGAAGCTCGCGGTGGAAGAATGACCTCGGACTTACACTAAACTTACATTGCCGCCACCAGCTTGCTTTTCGATCAGATCGTAGATTATTGATTTGATTGAAGATAATTGGCGCGCCCGCCAGGAGTCGAACCCGGAACCTTCTGATCCGTAGTCAGACACTCTATCCAATTGAGCTACGGGCGCGCTGGATGTTACGTCTAATCATATCAGAATCAGGGAGTGAGTCAAGGCGAATCCTCACGGGCATCTCGGGTGGGATTCGACGGCGCCGTATATCTCGATGGGGTTCGGATAGGCGGGGGATCGTGCGCGGAACCGATTCATTCAGGGCCATCGAGTCGTGTCTGTCGCCGAGCTGGTGGGGGGAGCCGCCCAGGGTGGCGGGTGGGAGCCGCCGAGTCAAGCCGCTTAGACCTGCTCGACACGGCGCGGCTGGGGGTCGGAGGCGACGTAGAGGACACGATCAGCGCGGGTGAGGCCGTTTCCCCTTGATGGACGTCGTGGCCGGGTCGCACGAGCAATTCCCGGGGTCGTTCGCCCGCGCCGAGGGCAGATTCGCGAGGGGCCTGGATGCGATGGGTGAGAAGGTCTTCACGAGCCCCCAAGGCCCGGAAATCCGCAGCCTCCGCTCCGGGTGGTTATCTTAAGAACGTTGATTTTATTATTGTTATCGATGAATGAGGGGTTGCCCAGAGGGTCCCGAAAAGAGTTTGCCTTTCAGTTCTGGCGATCAGAGCGCGACCGAGTTGGTTCGGCTCGAGGTGCGAAGCCAAGCGTCGGACGGCTCGCGGCCATGGAGAGGATTCTGCTGTTGACAGCCGCCTCCCGGGCTCTAATAGGTTGCTTCTGTAATCTGGCGCCGCGGGCATCCGCCAGCTATGCGGGTGGGGGGGGGCTGTTGACAAAATCGGGGGTTACGGCGTAAACTTTCAAACAGTAGACTTAACGGTGGCCCTTCAATACGCAGTCTTCAGGGAAAATCAGGTCAATAAGTCGTACACTGGGCGATCCAGTTTCCCTGAACATTTTATTTGTCCGTCAACCAACCAGCTAAAGATTTGGTCGATAACACGTTGTCTTACACGCTCGGAGAATGGGGCGGGTCGTGGAGTGATCGCTCCGGGTTTGGTTAACGAGTGTTCCACGGGTGTGCTTTTGTGAAGAGGAGGTGGCCGAACCGTTGGGCGGCGTCTGTACTTATGGGTTATTAAGCCGTGAAGCGAGTGCTTCTCCGGTGAGTTTTGGCCTAGTGTTGGTGGGTGGAATGGGGCTTGCGCTCCTGACCATCCTCCAGTGCCCAGGCCTCGCCCCAATCCACCTGCGCCGTCCCCGGCTCGAACGCTAAGGGCACATAGGCTTCCCGCCCGCGCTCGCGCGCCTGCCCAACATACTCGCAGACCTGCGTGTAGCCCCCAGGGTAGCCATACTCCTCGCGCAGACGCTCAAAAATCATCTTGGCGCTGTGGCGCTGTTTGCGCCGGTTCTTCGCGTCCGTCTTCAGCATCTCATCGATGATCCCAATGAACGGCCCCAACACCGGCAAGACCGGCCGCGCTCGGCGCTGGTAACCCGGCGGCGCACCCTCCTCCAGGTTCTTCTTGATCGTGTCGCGGTGAAAGCCGGTCTGCCGGGAAATCTCCCGCAGACTCAACTCCTCGATCTCATGCATCCTCCGGATGCATACGTAGTCCTCCATGGTCTTCACTCGCCTTTCCTCCGATCCCGACGGCTTCGATCTCCCCAAACGGGGGAGCCTCAGAGCCTATCGGACCGGACCCCGGCAGTGGAGCCACTTCCCCTAACCATTTACGCTCGGCGGTACAATTTTACTCCGTGATATCCAGGGCGGGCAGGCCGAGCTCGAGGAGATCGGCGCGGGCGACTGGGCGTTCTTCACGTTGGCCACCGGGGATACATTTGATGAATCCCATCGCAACAGCCTGTATTCGGTCATGGACTTTTCGCGCGGCGAGAATATCCGCTGCACGTTTCTGGCCTGGGGCGACCCATCCAAGAACGGCTGGCAGGGGGCGTTCCCGGCGGTCGCCTCGGTCAACGGCCCCTGGCGTAAGAACAACACCGAACCGGCCCCGAACAACAGTCAGGAGGCTTGCTTCTCGCTGTGGCTGAACCAGCCGCTACGCTTTTCGCAGGACGAATGGAACACGGGGCCGCCGCTCTCGGGGTCGTACAACGCCGCGTGGGCCAACAGCGAAGACAAGGCCTCGGCCGTCCTGCATCGAGTGACGTTGGGCGACGAGATTGGCGCCAAGGCCGAATGGTCGATCGATGGCGGGGCCACCTGGGTCGAGGAGGTCAACTCGGTCGGGAATTCGGGCGGCAGCCAGCTCGACAACCTCTTCCTGGGTTTCGCCACCAGCGGCGCCGCGGTCTTTATCGATAGAGATCGTCGTGGAGACCGGCGCCCCGACCGTGACGCCCGAACCGACCCCCACGCCGTTCCCGGTGCCCGGCCCGCTGTTCGAGGAGGATTTTAACACCTGCGAGATCAGCGGCCACTGGCTGGTCAGCATTCAGGATGATACGCTTGACGGGAGCGGTTTTGGGGCGGTGGATATTTTCCAGGTCGGCGCCGGAGACTGCGCCGTTTCCATGCATGGCCCGCCCGCCCCGAGCCTCAGCAGCTCCGACCATACCACCAACATCCATTCGTTCCTCAACTTCGATCGCGGCGAGGACCTGCGCGTGACGTTCCGCTTCTGGGGTGACCCCGCCAACGAAATGCCGTGGGGCAGCGCCTACCCCGGCAATTCACAGATCGGCGGGCCGTTCCACGTCGACCAGTTCAACCTGCTCTTCAGGCAGGAAGCGATCATCCGCTACTGGGACCTCACCAACGACCGGATGCATTTCGCCCAGCCCGGGGAACCTTGGGTGCCCACCGAGCGCGAAGAGACCTGGATGTCGACCGCCTTCCATGATGCGTTCGAGGCGGCGCTGTCCAAGGCCGAATCGGTGTTGGTTCGGGTCTGGCTGGGCGACACCGAGGGGGCGGCCGTGGAATACTCCACCGATGACGGGGTGACCTGGCTTCCGGAACACGACTTCCGCGGTCAGCCGGCCTTCGCCGCAGGCAAGCATAGCACGACCGTCTTCCTGGGTTGGGGCTCCTATTCGGGCGCGCTGGTGATCGATGACATCGTGGTCGCCATCATCGCGATCCTGGCGACGATCGCGGTGCCGAACTTTCTGCAAGCGCAAACCCGCTCAAAGGTCACGCGCACGATCGTGGACATGCGGACCGTCGGCATTGCGATCAACTCTTACGTGGTGGATTGGAGCAGGACACCCCGCCCTAATGATGGTCGGGTCAACGCCACCGGCGTGATCATGATTTATAACATGCGGCCGACCGATCCCGCGGCCAGTTCGACCTGGATGGGCCGAATGTTGACCACGCCGGTCCCTTATATCACCAGTATTCCGGTTGATCATTGGAACACCACGATGGTGCGTCTGCCCGACAACACGCGCTGGGGCAAAAAGGTCGAGATGTCCGTCCTTGCTTCGTATATCCCGTCGGGAGATATTTCGGGCACCGGCCAGATATCATGGAAAGAGTGGTGGGAAACCCAGTTTATCGCCGCGCAGGGATACACTTATCCACCGGGGAATTTCATTTCTCCTGATACAGCGCCGGCCCCGACCTGACATGGTGGGACGGCAACCCCAGAGTGAGCGGCGACGAGGAGTTCTTCTACGATCCGACCAACGGTGTAATCTCCCCGGGCGACCTATGGTATTTTTCAAACGTGGGTAGCATCCCGAACTATCAGTAAGAACGCCCTTCCGGTTTTTGCCGCCGAACGAGCGCCATTTCACATCGTTGCCGATCGAGACCGCGCCGCGCCAGGGTACCGGCAAAACCCCGATCGGAGATACCGCGAGGGGGGGGGATGCGGATAACGATGCGGAGCGGGTATTCTGCATGGAAGCGATCATCGACCCGGAACGCGGTGTTCGCGAAGATGCCGAAGTTTGACACAAACGCGACGCCAGCGAGAACGTCTCCCATGAAGCGCTTCGCGAGAACCGCTTTGTTTCTTGTCGCGTACTGAACGCCCCCCCACAGCCGTCAGATTCACGAACAATCCTGAGCCGGTCGAACGAAGTCTTTATTTATTAAGAGCCGGCTCTAATTAATATCAACACGCCAAGCGTGGGATCGGGTAGGTAGATGAACAAGTTTACGCGCAGAGAGATGATCAAGTCGAGTCTGGTGGGCGCCGGGATGTCGGGCGGGTTGTTGGCCGCGGCGACCGATGGGCGGGCGAACGTGACGGCTCCGGGCGGTCATCGAACAGCTTATCCACCCCTATTGGTACGCCCAGAACGGTCAGCAGGCCACGGCCGATAGTTTCTGGGACAAACAGGGTTGGGAGACAAGGCTGACCAGCGACGCGCGCAACGGCTACAACGCCATTCTCTACTGGTGCAAGCCGTGGCTGGTTCATCAGTGGCAGACGTGGTTGATCCGTCACACGGAGTTTCCCGAAGCCCGAGACCTTCCCGACGCCGAACAGGAAAAAGTCATCGAGCACGTGGGTTGGATTTTCCGCCGCGCCTGGGAACTCGGGCTAAAGAATTTCATCAAGTGCATGTTCATCGTCACGACGCCGGCGTTCGCGCGCGCCCACGGCCATGACGTCGACATGCCCGTCTCCGAGACGGTCGACTGGCGCCACAATTACGGGCACAAGACGCCGGACCAGAGCCACGACAAGATGGTTCACTGGGGCTTGCGCAACGAAAAGACGCGGGCGTTCACCGAGTCGGCGATCGCCGAGGTGTTCCAAACTTACCCCGAATTGGACGGCTTCATCGGCGTGATGGGCGAAGCGCTGCCCGGCAAGCGCAGCACATGGTTCAAAGAGGCCGTGGTACCGGGCCTCAAGCGTTCGGGGCGCAAACCGATTTTCATCCTCTTTCACTGGATGCTGCCGCTCGATGATTTCCTGGAGGACATCGTCCCCAAAGAGGTCTACGACAACACGTGGCTGGCCATTGAACATAACGGGGAGGTCATCAGCGACGCCGAACCCTATCCGATCTCGACGCGATGGGCCAAGCAATCGGGTCTGCCGACCGTCATGCAAATCGTCCCGCACAACTTTTCGACCCTCCCGTTCAACTCTCCCGAATTTGCCTACCAGATGGTGCGCGAAGCGAAGAAGATCGACAACTACAAGGGAATCGCGACGTACCTGACCGGCGGCTCGCTCAATTCCACGAAATGGGGCTTGTTCGCCAGGGGGGTGGCGTATTATGAAGCCAATGACGTGGACTACTCCGATGAGCCGTGGATCGACACTTTGGCCGGGCGTTTCGGCGACCGACAGGCGGCTCTGCATTTCCTCAACGCTTACAAGGCATCGGCGCGGATTACGCCAGGCATCAATCAAATCGCGTGGTCGCCGCACGACGGCCGCTGCACCGATCAACTCATTCTCAAGTACTGGCATTGGAGCACCCAGAACCTGAAGTTCAGCCACTTCGCCTCTCCGGCTAAAGGGGCCGCGTTGCTCCCGTTGCGGCATTACGCGCGTGTCGTGGCCCGCTACGGCGCCCGCTTCCGGGACAACGACGGCAGCGTGTACAAACAGCAGCACGATGCGGCCGGCGCCGCCTTGCAAGGCCACACCGGCGCGCAGGAACTGATCTGGGGACACATCGATTATCAGGTCACGCCCGAAGCCCACATGCGCAAGGTCCGGCAATATGGGGCGACGTGTCTGCGCGAGGCGGAGGCGGGGATGCCGCTGGTCAAGACGAACGTCGATCAGGCCCAGCGGCTGTTTAACGAGATGAAGACCTACAAACTCCTGACCGATTATTACGAGCGTAAAGTGCTGGCCGCCGTCTCGGCCTTGATTTATAGCTTTGGCGGCGATCCCCAGGAGAAAGAGCGCGCCGAGAAGCTGGCCGACGAGACCGTGGAGCTGTACCAGGTCGCCGCGGACTTCATGTGGGAACACCTGGACAACAAGTCGGGCCAAATCCGGGGGGGGGTGGTGGGACGAGAAGAAAGACCGGAGGGAGATGGCGACGTTTTTTGAATGGGCAAGCGTCGGCGGGGACGATGAGAAGACCGACCAGCCCGCGAAATTATCCACGACCCTTTAGAACCCTTTGATCGCGAAAATCAAACCCCCGTCTCAGTAAGTCGGCGTCCCCGCTCCCACTCGGGCGTGGAAGCTGCCCCGGGTGATGCCTTCACCCGCGGCGATGTAGTCGTCGAGTCTCTTTTTTAGGTCGGCGACGACCTCGGGATGTTTTTCGGCGATGTTGGTCAACTCGTCCGGGTCATTTTTCCGGCTATAAAGCTGGGGCGGATAGTTGCCGGGATATTCTATGGGGTTCCACACGGCGCTGAAATTCCATTCGGGGGTGCGCACGGCGCCTATCCAGCCGTATGCCATCACGGCGTAGTCGTGAATGCTTTTGGTTTCGCCGGTGACCAGCGGCCAGAAATCCTTGCCGGTCACGCGAGAGGGAGACTCCAGACCCAGCCGGCCCAGCAGCGTCGGCATGTAGTCGGGGATCTGAACAAAGCCGTTTACTCGTTCTCCCGCGCGCTCTTTCCCGGGCAAGCGAAACATCAGCGGGATGTGCGTGGCCTGCCGACGCAGCCGCTCGGGCCCCTTGCAAAACTGCCCCTGCTCGCCAAGCAGAGCACCGTGATCGGACATGAACACGACAAGGGAGTTGTCGAACAGGCCCAGTTTCTCGATCGTCTTGAGAACCTCCGAGACCCAGTAATCGACGCACTCGCTCTCGCCCGCATAGTTGGCGCGTAGGCGCTTGACGCCTTCCTCGGGCACCTCGATGTCGTCATAGGGAGGGCATGTCCAGGTGGGACCTTGGGCGTTGGGCAGGTACTTCTCCAAGAAGCGCTTGGGCGGGTCCCAGGGCTCGTGCGGGTCGAACGCCTCCATGTGAAGAAAGAAAGGCTCGCGCTGGTGATTCTCCTTCAGCCAGGCGATCATTTTCCTTGCGGTCAACTCAATCAGCGACTCACCTTCTCGAAGCCACCGCTGCATGTTGAGTTTATACTGGCTGAGGTGCCAGTGGATGTCGCCCTTCGAGAATGCGCTCCACTTATCCAAGAAATCCTTGGGGACGATGTCCGTCACGTCGATCAGTTCTTGCGGCACGTTGGCGTAATAATCGAAAGCGTGTCCCCGGACCCAGTCGAAAGACCGGTAGCCGCGGTGAAAGTTCCTGCCGGGCCGCGTAAAGTGGAGAATGTCGGAGATCAGCGTGGTTGTGTAGCCCGCCTCGTGCAGGGTCTCGGCCAACGTCACGTCTTCGTAGTACAGCGGGTGCCAGCCGGGCATTTGAACGGGTTCGTGCTGGTGATAGTAGTAGAAGGGCAAAACGCGCCGGCCGGTCATGAGGGTCCGGCGGATGGCAACGGTCGGCATCGCCTCGGGATAGGCGTCCTCGAAGATCACGCAGTCCCCGGCGAAACGATTCAGGTGCGGGCACTCGACGAACCGGCTCCCGTAACACTCCAGGTTGTCCGCGCGAAAGGTATCCACGTTGAGCAGAATGAGATTCAACCGATTTCCACGGTCCCGCTGATCGGGGGGGCGTTCCCAAATCCCTCCCGAGGGTTCCGGATGAGCATCCACGCCGCTTGCCCCTTTGGCCTCGTTGCCGATGGCCATGCCCGTGAGAGCGGCGGCGGCCGAGCCTCTTTGCAAAAGCTTTCTTCGCGAAAACTTGCGTCCAGCCATTTGTTGGCTCCTTTTCTCCAGCCGGTCGTCACTGTTAGCGTTTCCGCAACCTGGCCAGGCTCCAATCCTCGATCCTGCGCAGCGGCTGGTTCCAGCCTACAAATCTTCCCAGGCCGTGGGCCGGAGCGAGCTGATGCGGACGAACTTCGTTGGCGTGGAAATGGTGACACGGAAACCCTATCCGAGTCAAGGAAACCACGTGGCCGATTTCCATGGGGTGTGATTTGGTTTTGGGAGTAGACGTGGATGCGTCGGCCTAGCCCCCACCCCAATCCCGTCACTTTCCGCACTCCCATTTCCGATTCACACCCGGCCTTTTTCGACTGCGCACGAATATGGCGCATTCCGGCCCACTTTGCTATGCTCCCCGTTCGAGCTGGGAGAAGTCATGGGCAAACCGAACGTCAGCAAACACCCCGCGCGCGACCTCGGCTACAGCCTGCTGGGGCCCGACTACATGCCGCCGGGCGACCAGGAACTCGCCTTGCGCGACGCCCTCAAGCGCGAAACGCGTGCCTACCGCTCGCTGCGCTCGGGCGAGATCGATACGCTCCACAGTCAGGGCAACAGCTCCGGCGATTGGGGCAACGTCTTGGTCAGCGACCGCTTCAACCCCAAGCTGATTCAGCATTGCCGCTTCCTGGGGCTGGTGCGGCTGGGGAATCTGGAGAACATGGTCCTGCAGGCGTCGGGCGTCAAGCTGCCGGTGGGGATTTATCACAGCACGATCGTCTCGTGCGACATCGGCGACAACCCCGTCATCGACCGGGTGGGCTATCTGGCCCATTTCCTGGTGGGCGACCAGGTGATTCTGCACCATATCGGCCGCATGCTGACCACGCCCAACGCCAAGTTCGGCCACGGCATTCTGAAGGAAGGCGACGGCGAAGAGGAGCGCCACTGGCTGCGCGTGGCCAACGAGAACGGCGGGCGGTCGATTCTGGCGTTCGACGGCATCCTGCCGGCCGACGCCTGCCTGTGGGCGCATCACCGCGACGACGAGAAGTTGATGGCCCGCCTCAAGGAGTTGATCGACGGTCGTTTCGATTCGCGACCGGGATACTACGGCACGGTCGGCGCGCGGACGGCGATTTTCAAGGCCGAGGTGTTTCTCGACACGGCCATCGGGCCCGAGGCCACGATTGACGGGGCCGCGCGGCTCGAAAACCTCACGGTGCGCAGCAGCGAGGATGAACCGACCTTCATCGGCTCCGATGTCGCGCTCAGTGACGGGATCGTCGGTTACGGCTGCCGGATCGAGAGCGGCGCTCAGGCCCAGCGGTTCGTCTTCGGCTCCCGGGTCACGGTCGAGCTGGGCGCCAAGGTCACCGACACCTTCCTGGGCGACAACGCCCACGTGGCCGGCGCCGAACTACTCAGCAGCCTGGTCCTGCCCGGTCACTGCCAGCACCACTCCAGCTCGTTCCTGATCGCGGCAACGCTGCTGGGCCAGAGCAACATCGCGGCGGGGGCCGCAATCGGCTCGAATCATAACTCGCGGGGACCCGACTGCGAATTGCGCGCGGGGCGGGGTTTTTGGCCGGGTCTGAGCACGAGTTTCAGCTACCCCTCGCGTTTCGCCTCCTTCGTCCTCGTCGCCAAGGGCAGCTATCCCTTCGAACTCGATGTCCCGCTTCCTTTCTGCCTGGTAACCAACGACGAACACGAGGGCCGCCTGGATATCATGCCGGCCTATTATTTCATGTACAACCTCTACGCCCTCTTGCGCGGCGAGCATAACTTCAAGAACCGCGACCGGCGCACCCTCCAGGAGCAGCATATCGAGACCGAATGCCTCGCGCCGGATACGGTCGAGGAAATGCTGACGGCACTGGCGTTGCTTGAGCGCTGGACGGGTCAGGCCCTCGTCCGGCGGGCCGGGGTGCCCCCCGACGAGGCCCCCGAGGAAGATCTCATCATGATGGGCCGCAAGATGCTCGAAGAGGAGCCCGACGCGGTGGATCAACTCGAGATCCTAGCCGACCATGTCGAGCGATCGGATCGGCCCGTGCGCGTGCTCAAGACCGCCGCCGCCTGGCGCAGCTATCGCGAGATGGTCCACTTCCACGGCGTTCGCACCCTGGTCACCCACATGAATGAGAACCAGATCGAAACCCCGGCGGCACTGACCGAGCGCATCAAGGGGCGGCGCGAGGGCGTCTGGACCAACCTGGGCGGCCAGTTGGTTCCCCCCGCGGCCCTCGGCGAGCTCATGGCGAAGATCCGCGGCGGCGAGATCGATAGTTGGGACGCCGTCCATGCCGAGTACGACCGGCTGTGGAAGGTCTATCCCGAGGAGAAGGCCCGCCACGCCCTCGCGGTCCTGATCGAGATCAACGGATGGCGGCCCGAGGACCTGGCCGGACCGCGCTGGGCCGAGGCGCTCACCCGGGCGGCGGCCACCAATGAAGCCGTGACCGAACGGGCGTTCGCCTCGCGCCGTAAGGACTACGAGGACCCCTTCCGCCGCCTGATGTACGCCTCGGACGCCGAGATGGAGGCGGTCCTGGGCCGGCTCGAGGACAACGACTTCGTCCGTCAGATGTGTCACAACGCCGGAACCTTCGCCCAGCGGGTCAGCGGCTTGCTCCCGCGCGATTAATCATTAACTCTTCGCGCCCACCGTGGGGCGGCGCTTTCGATCCCGTGGGTCTTCGTGGTCGCCCCGATCATCGGCGGAATTGTGGGCCTGGGGCTTTAGCGACTCCTCTACAAGAACTGACACCCCTCCCCCGACCGGCGCCGAGGCCGACCGAGAATCCCTCGAACCTCTAAACGCACCGTCCGCCGGCGCCGATAAGGAATACGAATCGGCGCGCCCGTGAGAACCCATGTCCCGGCGCGCCAAACAGGGGTCCCGCCGATGCGAACAAAAATCGTCAATCTCAAGACACTGGCGGCCGCGCTGGTCCTGGGCGCCCTCGTGGCGGCTGTCGGGCTTATCCCGCTGGTGACGGGGTCCGGCGGGGGCATTGAAAAGACCGAGGCGCCGGAACCGGATGAAGACCAAGCCCCGGGAGACCACGGCGGCGGCGATGGCGAAGGGGAGGGCGAAAAGGACAAAGAGGAGGGCGGTCACGGCGACGCCAGCAAGTTTATCGAGCCCAAGTGGAAGCCCGGTAAGCCGCTCAACGGCTCGTTCGACACATCGACGTTAAGCTACACCCGCCGCGTCCAGGCGTGGCGCTATCACCTGGATCGAATGGAGATCGACGTCCCCCTAGGGCGACGCTGGCAGCGGAGAATTTTCTTCGAGTGCAGTCTGGAGTTTGGCCGGGAGGCGGGCATGAACGAGTGCGATGCGGACATTGAAGGCGTGGTGGCGGAGATTCAGGACGTGCTCGGGTCCGCGAAACTGAAGATGCTGGTGGACGCGGCCGGCATGCGGCGGCTGAAAGAGCAGATGATCGAGGCATTGAACAGGCACTTCAAAACCGCCCGTGTGCGCCAAATCTATTTTACCTACTTCCTCCATCAGAGATTCCGAGCACCTAAAGCGTCCTAGCTGGTCTCGTCTCATTCTTTGATTCTGCCAAGAAACCCGCGAGCCGATTTCTTAAGCGCCCCGTGTCCCTGGGTGCGCCCCGAGGGCGCATCACTACGGCTCGTCCGGTCGCGTCAAGACGGCCGATCGCTAATAGGCGACGACCTCGGCCCGTTCGGCGTCGGCCGCGGCCGGATCGAGCGGGAGGCTGACGGGCTGGACGCGATGGAGCGAGAGCAGCGTGGCCACGTTGAGTTCATAGGCGCGGTGGCCGTCCCAGCCGGTCACCAGCGGCGTCTCGCGGCCGCGGATAACCTCGAGGAAGTGCTCGACCAGCCCCATGTAGCCGCCGAACTCCTCGTCCAGGATCAGCGTGTTGGGAATGACGGGCCGCCACGACTTGGCCGGGCCCTCCTCGCTGTCGTAGAGAATGAGTTCGTATTGGTCCTCGACCGCCAGCCAGGCGTTGTTGCCGTAGACCTCGACCCGCTCCCAGGGTTTCAGACTGAGCGCCGAGGGGGTCGTGTAGATTTGACCGACCGAGCCCGATGCGTATTCGAGCGAGATCATGGCGTTATCGAACGGATACTTGTCGGCGTGGCGGCCGTATTTGTTCACGCCGATCGCGCTCAGCCGCGCCACGTCGCCCATGAAGAACCGCGCCAGGTCAAAGACGTGGATCGTCCCGCCCTCGAGCATCAGGATCGCGTAATCATAGCCCAGGTTGAACTTGGCGGCGAACATGGCGGGGTCGTTGACGGGGCCTTCGCGCACGAAATGCATCGCCCGCCGGTAAGGGGGGCTGAAGCGCTTGTTCGCGACCGAGAGCAACGGTGCGCCCTTCTCCTCGGCCGCGCGGCAGACCCGTTCGCCATCGGCCAGCGACAGCGCGAAGGGTTTTTCAACCAGAATGGGCAAGCCGGCCTCGATGCAGGCCAGCGCGTGCTCGGCGTGTAGGTCGCTGGGGCTCAAGACCAAGACGCCATCCAGGTTCTCTTCGGCCAGCATCAGTTCATAATCCTTATACCAACGCCCGCCCCACGTTTTCTCGATCATCCGCCCGTAACGCTCGTCGAGGTGCACGAACGCGACCACCTCGACCGGCTCCCAGACCGTCTGCAAGCGCTTGACCGACGGGAAATACTTCGAGACGGCGATCCCCCCCGCCCCGATAAACCCCAACCGCACCGGCCGCCGCGCCGCGCGCTCCTCATCGAACCCGACGCCGTAACAGTCGGCTTGGTCGAACATCTTTTTGATCGGCGTGTGGCCGTATGTATCTTCGAGCATCTTCTAATCCTTCACGATGTGGTCAGCTTTGGGTGAACCGCTCTTACCTTGATCGCGAGCACTTTGATCATGGATTCATGCAAGGGATCAGCCTGGCGCCTCTTCGACTTGGATTGGGTCCCCGTCATTAACCGACCCCAGCGTCTTGGGATCGCCTTCGATGCGGCCCAGGATGTTGCACGCGGCGGCCAGGCGGGGGCGGTCGCCGGTCGAGATGGGGGTCGGCCCGAAGGGGAGGGCCAGTGAGCTGCCCTGGACCCAGAAGCAGATCGTACCGGGGTCGACTTCCTGCTGGGCGTCGGGCTCGAGTTGGGCCTCGACGGGCAGGCTGAAATAAACCTCCTCGCCCCAGGTGTTGGCCGAGGCGCCGACGGGCAGGGCTTCGGCGACCTGTTGGGCCGTGGGCGAATCGTTCAGTTCTCCGAAGACCTCGCCGCCCGGCCAGTGGATGCGGATGCGCATGGTCGTCGTTTCTCCTGTTCTTCCAACTCATCTCAAACTTGCACTCGACTGTCACGCATTTTGCGCGCGCCTTGTAAGCAGCGGGGGCATCTCACGGATCCGTAAGATGCATCCACGAGCTGAGATCAACAATCAGTTCTCTGGCTCCCTGAAGGGGAGCAATTTGATTAGCCGTAGGTGCCAACCCACGGATGTGAAGCCCCAAGACGTCACGACCCTGAAGGGGTCGAACAGGCTGCATCACGTTGGGGTTCAACCCTTTCAGGGTTGTCGTGGCAGGGGGACCGCGAACCGTGGGTTGACACCCACGGCTAATCACATTCGACCCCTTCGGGGTCAAGCATGAGGACAAATTTGATCTGTGCCACCGGCCGGTTTACGGGTGCATCTCGCGGAACCGCGAAATGCACCCGTAAACCGGCTTACACGCGCGCTCGCTTCATTGCATGAAGACGACGATCCATGAGCGCCCCGATTGAATCTCGGATCGAGATACGAGTGAAAGGGGCTAGATTTTCGGTCGATTTTTACATCCTTTTTCATCTTATCCTCCCCGAAGGGGCGGTAAGTTCCCGTAGGGGAATGGTCGCATCCAAAGGTCTTGGTTTATTCTTACGGCGTCTTGAGTGAAACGGATCGCTCAAGCCCGACAAGCTCCCGCAAATCGAAAAGGAGAGGCGGACCGTGGCCAATAAAACCGAGACGACACGACATGACTTTAAAGAGTTCGCAGCCCCGCCCACCGACCCGTGGCGAGACCTGTTCGGCGGGCGACGGCTGAGCGACACCATCGCGCGCAGCGAAGGTTACGCCGGACACAGCGATCCTTATTCGCTCTTCGAAGAGATGGAGGACAAGGACGCCCATCTGTTCAGCCAGCTTCAGACGCGCAAACTCGGGGTCCTGGCCCGGCCGCGCAAGTTCGATCCGGGCGGAGATCGGCCCGAGGACGCGGAAGCCGCGCAATGGATCGGACGCACGCTGGCGGCGATCCCCGGTTGGAACATGGGACTGCTTCATTTGCTCGATGCGTTGGGCAAGGGCGCTGCGTTCCTCGAAGTCCTGTGGGGATTTGATAAGGACGGGCGAATCGTTCCACGCGAACTGAAGCCGCGCGCGGCGCGTCGGTTCGTCATGGATCGCGCAGGCCGCTGGCGTTTGCTCGAATCCAATCTCGATCCGTTGGCCCCCGGCAAGCCGCTGCCCGCGCGCAAGTTTTTGATCAGCCTGTTTGGCGCCACCGACGAGCGGCCGTACGGCAAGAGCCTCGATGATCGGGTTTACTGGTACTGGTGGTTCAAGAAGCACAACCTGAAATTCTGGTTGATCTACAACGATAAATTCGGCTCGCCGACCGTGGTGGCGCGCCACCGCGCCGGCCTGGGCGACGGCGGGCGCGAACGCCTGCTCGAGGTGATCGACGAGATCCAAACCGACGCGGGCGTGACGATCCCCGAAGGGATTACGCTGGAGTTGCTCGAGGCCTCGCGTTCGGGTTCGCCCGATACGTATCGGCTGCTCGCGCAATGGTGCAACGACGAGATCGCGCGCGCCGTCCTGGGCCAAACGCTTACCAGCGGCGAGGGCCAGCATTCGGGTTCGCTGGCGCTGGGGCGCGTGCATGAAGAAGTGCGGCGCGATTACATCCGCGCCGACGCCTGCCTGCTGATGGACGTCATCAACGCGCAACTGGTGCACTGGCTTATTGATTTAAATTTTGGAGCGGACTTTCCCGCCCCACGCTGGACGATCGACGTGACGCCCGAGCTTGACCTCGAAAGCGAAGTACAGATCGATCGCCAACTCCTCCAGATGGGTGTCTCCCTCCCGTCGGGCTACTTCTACGAGAAATACGGACGCCCCGTCCCGACCGATGCGTCGCGGGGGCTGCAGTTCGATGACAGTAATCTGTTCCAGTATCACCTGCCGTTCGGCGTCCTGACGATCAACGAAGTACGCGCGAAACTTGGCCTTCCCCCCGTTGCGTGGGGGAACCAGCCAACCTCGCCGGTGGACGCCGGCATCCGCCCCCCGACACCCTCTGGCTCCACCAGCGAGGACCCTCTCGAACAAGAGAAAGAAGGGGAGGCGGATAGGAACCGGAGAAGGGAAAGGTGAAAGAGAGGGTTTAGTCGCCGACGCGGCCTCCGCGCAGGCGCGCCAAAGCCGCTATGGCGACTGGACGGGGCCGGCAACGTCAAATTGGTCGGCTCGGTACGCGAGCGTTCCAACTTGGCCATGGATCCGAGCGGGGCGTGTCACGGGGCGTTGAGTGACCGGTTTTGGGTTTCGCCCGATACGGTGACCGGCGCGATGGAGTACCGAACGACGGGACAGATTCTGCATTTGAAGGGGATTTTGATCGAGTCGGTGAGGTTGTGAGGGGGGAAGTCGGGCATCGGGTTTCGGGGGAAATGAGAGTTTACGGTTAAACAATAGCATCCAAATAGAAAGGAGTGGGGAGTGACATGAAACGAAATGGAGGAATCAGGAACGGGATTTGGGTGGGCCTTGGGGTTTGCGTAGGGCTGGGGGCGTTGTTGGGGTGGTTTGGCCGGTCGAGACCCAGGAGGTTGATCTGGGGCTGAGCGGCGCCTATGACAGCACCGTGCGCATCACTCGCGATGGGTCGGGGCGGATGGTGTTTTATGACAACGAGGTGACCACGCCGGTGACATTGTTCGAACTCAAGGTCAGTGAAACCGATCATGGGGAACTGTTGGGGCTGGGGGATGATGATCATGCGCAATACCACACGACGGGCCGCCATGGCACGGCGCATACGGAGACATTTAATGATGCGCTGGCCATCAGCCCCGACGTTGACGCCAATGCGACGTTGGGCGCGCACATGGGCGATGAGGACATTCATCTGGATCGCGGCGACGCCGAAACGATCAGTGGCATATGGTCGTTCTCGGCGGCGCCTCGAATGAACGCCGGCGTTGAATTCGACAGCGGCAACGAGAGCCTGACTTATAACGGCGGCTCCAGCGCGTTTGTTTTTTCAGAGACGATTAATCCTCTCGACATCGATACGGGACAGGGCCTGACCGAGGTTTACCCGATGGACCAGGCCGTCCGCACGACGGACAAGCCGGCCTTCACGGCGTTGGCGGCGGGCACCGGCTATCTGGCCACGTCACCGCCCACCAATGGGGCGATTGTCGAGGGAAACGTCGGCATTGGGATCACGAGCCCCGATGGAAAACTGCACGTGCTTTCGGGCAGCGCGGGGACGGTTACCGCCGTGACGTATGCCGATGACTTGGTCGTTGAGGGTAATGGCTCGACGGGTATCTCGATTCTCAAACCCGATGCCAGCGATGGCAGGCTGGTGTTCGGGGGGCCGGCGGGGAACATCAACACCATCTTCAGGCAGCATGCGGCGACCGAGTTTTCTATCTCGAATCAGGGTATCGAGAACGTGCGGTTCAGGAACGATTGGATAAAGTTCAATTTGGCCAATGCGAATCTGGACATGATTGTCGAGGGTCAGACCGACGCAAATCTTTTGTACACCGATGCCTCGACTGATCGAGTGGGCATTGGGACCGCCGTCCCAGGCTCGAAGTTGGACGTGGTCGGGGTTCTCGACGTCAGAACCGGCGATTTGAAACTGAACGGGACCATCCGGGTCGAAAACGATGGTGACGCGAGCTTCAAAGACCTCAAAGTCAATGCGCTCCCGATCTTTGTTCCCTCGGCGACGCAGGCGCTCGATGCCACGACCGACACGATCACGGCCAACGCGGGCTTGGTGCGGCTGGACCCGACCACCGACCTGGCATTGGTTTCCGAACCGACGATCGCCGACGGCCAGACCGGCCAAATCCTCATGCTGATCAACGTCGATTCGACCTTTTACGTCAAGTTGTGGGACAATGACTTCGCGGGGCTATCCAACCTGCAACTGGGCGCTCTTTCACGTCAGATCGAGGAGAACGACATCCTGACGCTGGTTTTTACCGGGACGTATTGGGTGGAGCAGGGGTTTGTGGATAATTGAGTCGGGTTTCGGTCTCCGGCCTACAATGTCCGCAACGTAAGCACCCAGCGGTCGCCGTGGGCGTCGAGGCGGAAGGCCGCGGCGCCGAGGGCGAGGGCGAGGGCATCGGCGGCGTGTCGCCAGCTCCTGACCTTGCGCCGGTTCTTCTTGTCAAGCAGCAGGATCGGTGGGATGGCTTTGATGCCGTCGGCGAAACTATAGAAATTGAACGTCAAATAGCCCAAGGGGACGTTGGCGGGGGAATCAGCAAACGCCTCATCGAAGTCCCAGCCGGCCAACGAATAGGTTGCGGTCTCCGGGCCGGGCTCCAGTGCCCGGAGCCAGACGGCCTGGTCCTCCAGTTCGTCGTCGTCATTTGAAACCCCGTGTGGAGAGGCGATGACGGCCCATTGGTGACCGGGAGGGCCGTGGATGGGGCGCATCGGAGGCCGGTCGCGCCACAGCAGCAGGCTTGGGATGAGGGGCGTGGCGGAAAGATAGGCGGCCAGTCCGATGCGGCCGACCTCCTCGCCGGCGGGGGATGCCAGATGGGCGCGGGCGAGCGTGGGCAACTCGCCGAGCCACAGACTCGCATTTTCAGTCTTCTCCAGCAGCTCTTCGGCGGAAAAACCGATCAGCGGCGGGAGCAGCCGGGCAAAGGGGAGCGCAAGGTCCAACTGGACCAGATCGGGCAGGGCCAGTGGATCACTCGACAGGGTCTGCGCGGTCAGCGTTTGCGAGCTCGCCGGGTCCGTGTCATTAGGCTCGGCCCCGAGACCCGTCTCCGCCGCCACCATTCGCACCTCGGGTTTGTCGGCGTCGTTGCCGTTCTGGGTCTCGAGCAGGCTTTCGGTCAGCAAGGCCGGGCGTTCGCCGATCAGGGACAAGCGCAGGTTAAAGAGCGATGCGCCGGTCTGGGCCAATTCGGCGCGCTCGACCCCCTCCAGGCGCTGTTGCCAGTAGCGTAGCCGCCGTTCACTTTTCTTGGACATGCCCTTGCCGCGCTGCAGACCGAACTGACGCAGGTGTCCCCAAAACAAGTCCGGCACAAACGCGGCCGTGACCGCGCCGAGCGAGTCGGCGTTGTCGGTCATGGGCGTCAAGGATGGGACGGAGCGGGTGTCCAACTGGCTAGCGGGGGTGTCACGGAGCGTGTCGATCAGGGCCGGCAGCGGACCGGGGCCGCGCTGGCGCAGCGACGCGACGATCCATCCGTCCATGGCGCAATAGGTGAAGCTCTTGCGCTGGCGTTTGGACTTGTATTCAAACAGCTCGACGTCGCGATACTCGGAGCGATCGACCGGGTGATAATTCTTGAGAATGAGCTCGATGATGGGGCCGAGGCGGGCCTTGAGCGGGCTGTCGCCGCGGCGGGTCAGAATAATCAATCCAGCCTGACCGGTCCCGGCGCCGCCCCCGGCCCCGGCCCCCCACTCGCCGAACATCAGCGAGGCCTCGCCGCCCAAGGCCTCGAAGACCGCCTTTTGGTAGGCGCTGATGCGCAACTGGGCACCGGTCTCGCCATAGCGCTCGATCCAATCCTCCCACTCCTCGAGGACCTCGAGGATGTGACGGACGGCGTCTTCGGGTTCGGGCCCCTCGCGGCGCGACCAATGGCGATGCCACGCTTGTTCGAAGTCGCGCACGCGCAGGATGCCGGAGAGGTGGTCGGGCAGGAAATGCTGGACCGGGCGCACGGTGCCGTGCGGGGTTGTCCACCACCAGATCACCGCCGGGGCCAGGACCAGCACGAGGAGGATGCCGGCCAGCCAGCGGGCCTGAGGGATGCGTTTCATTCGCGCAAGTTAAGGTCCCAATAGGCCGTATCGACGAATTTCTGCCACAGCGAGCGGTTGTCTTCATCGAGATGGACGCGGCGTAGCGTGGCCAGCCAGTTCGGCTTCTTCAGGGGACGCTGGAGCCGCATGCCGCAATCCTGGAGCAACCGGCTGCCCTTGCGCGTGTTGCACGGGACGCAGGCCAGGGCCACGTTAGTCCACTCCGAGCGCCCGCCGCGCGAGCGGGGGATGACGTGGTCGATGGTCAACTCACCCTCGGGCGGCCGCGTGCCGCAATACTGGCACTGAAAGCGGTCGCGCAGGAAGATGTTGCGCCGGTTGAGCTTGACGGTGCGCGGGGGCACCCGCTGGTAGAGCGACAACACGATGACCTGGGGGGCGAGCAGGTTGAAGTTGGGCGTGTGGATCAACGGGTTGGCGCCCTCGTCGTATTCCGAAAGCTCGCGCCAGGAATCGAAATCGTAGGTGTGGAAGTCCTCGGCGACCACCCGGGCCAGTTCCTGGAAGACCAGCGAGATCGCCCGGCGCACCGAACAGATATGCACGGTGACCCAATGCCGATTAAGAACCAGGACTTGTCGATCAAGAATCCTGCTCATGGCTCGCGCGGCTCTTACGGCAGCCGCTACCCATCCAGAATACCCCTCATGTCCAAACCACAAAATTGGATAAGGTGCTATATTTTAGCCCATGGAGTCCCCCGCGTCCAGCCAAAATCACCGGGCGGAGGCGAGGGGGGTGCATCCCACGAATTCGCGGGATGGTTCGAATTTCAGGCGACTTTTCGGAGTTACTGCCAATCGTTGGCCCATTCCTCATTGAAGATCGACAGGCGTAGGGCCAGCACATAAGGGATGTTGCCGCGTTTTGTGTCGCGGCGATTCTTACCATGGCTGGCTGCTGCGCCATGCACCGCCAACCGTTCAGCGACCTCAACCCCGCATGAATCCAAAGGCCCTCACGCGAGCTAGAAACTCCCGAGCGCTTCGTCAACTCGTTGGATTAAATCATCTCCTTCTTCCAGGCCGATCGAAAATCGGACCAAGTAGCGCGAAACGCCGCAGCTTTCGGCCCAGTCCAGTTCGCGGTAGTGAGCCAGCAGCGTGTAAGGAGAGGTCAGCGTGTAGTTCGTGCCCAGGCTTGGGCCTTTGGAGACCCTCAGGGCGTCATAAAACGGCGCGGTGGTCTGGGCCGCGTTTTTCGGCAGGACCGAGAAGAGGCCGCCGTGGCCTTTGCCGTGCCGTTTAATTTGGTTGTACCAGTCGGGCGTCACTGTTTTCGGGTACCACGCCTTCTCGATTTTGGGGTGGTCGGCCAGGTGATCGAAAACCTTCTCGGCCGTCGCGTTAACCTTCGCGATGCGCTCGGGATAGTCTTGGGACTCGGCCTCCAAGGCGACCGCGTCTTCGTCCCAGAGCGAATCTTCGTAATCACCGGCCAAAAACTCGGCGAACGTTGAATGAAACGGTGAACGCCGGTTGAGGACGACCGATCCGGCCATCACGTCGCCGACGCCGCAAAAATACTTTGTCAGGCTGGTCGTCACGACGTCCGCGTATTTGAAGGCATTAAGATTTACGTTGGTCCCGACGGTGTCGTCAATGATGAGAGGGACCCCGCGTGTTTTGAGAATCGCCGAGAGCCGATCCAGGTCGAGGCTACGAAGCAAAGGGTTGCTGGGGATCTCGCAATAGACGCCGGCGATCTTTTCGGTCTCCAACCGCTGCTCCAATTGAAGGAGGTCTTTCTCGTCGACGAGCGGCACGAAATGCGCCCCCGGCCCGAAAGCGTTCTGGACTTTGAGAACGTCCACGTAGGGAAACTCGAGTTGGACGGTCTTTGCGCCTCCCGAGAGGGACTGAAGCATGCGTTGGGTCGTGAAGACCGCCGCCATTCCCGAGCAAAACAGATAGACATCGGCCTCGGGCTGGCCGGTCAGCTCGGCGATCCGCGAGCGCAGGATATCCCTGGCTCCCTGGCCGCCCTCGCCACCCGAGCGGCCCGCGAGCGCGGCTTGTGCCAGACGGCTGGAAACGATCTCGCCCGAATAGCGCCAAAACAGCTTGGCGGTCTCCATCGCCTGCTCGGGCAACGTTACGGAATGCACGTTGTTGATCCCGAGTGGATCGACGCGCGCGCGCAGTTGGGTCTGGGATTGAATAAACGCCACGCAACGTTGCGCCGACGCCGCCGAAGGAAACGTCAGGCAACGCTCCCCCGTCTTGGCGAAGCGCTTCTCGCAATCGGCGAACAGCCGCGTGACACGCGGGTGGCAGAAAAAGCGCGGGTAGCCGCACTTCATCGCGTCGATGACGGCGGGATCCTCTTCTTCGTATCCGATCACGTGTTCCCACAACGGCAACGCGACCGAAACGGCGTGCTCGGAATCCGGAATCGGGCACCCCAGATCCTGGGCCCGCCAGAGGGGATCAACCAGCAAATCTCTCATTCAATCCCAAGGCCTTTCGGCGATGACGGCCCGCGTCAATTAGAAAGAAGCATGATCCAGAGGGAGCCGTCGAGCCGGGCCGAATTACGTTGAGCTTACCCGGTCCAGTGTCTGCTGGACATCTAAAATCAGATCATCGACGTGCTCGATGCCCACCGAGAAGCGCACCAGCGAGTCGGTGATCCCGACGGCCTGGCGCACTTGCTTGGGGATCGAGGCGTGCGACATGGTCGGGGGGTGGGAGACCAGTGATTCGATGCCGCCCAGACTTTCGGCGAGGGTGAAGTAGCGCAGCGAGCGGCAGAATGACAGGGTTTGTTCGAGCGACAGCCCAAGGTCCGCCGTGACAATGCCTGATCCCCCCTTCATTTGCTTCTTGGCGATCTCGTGCTGCGGGTGCGATTCCAAGAAGGGATAGAACACTCTCTTGACTCGCGGATCGTCCTCCAAAAACGTCGCCAACGCCAGGGCGTTCGAGTTATGTCGCTCCATGCGCAACGCCTCGGTCTTGGCCCCCCGCGAGACGAGCCAACTGTCGAACGGGGAGGGGTGGAGCCCCAGGGCCTTCTGGGCGAAAACCATGCGCTCGCGCCACTCCGTGGAATTCGTGCAGACCACGCCGCCCAGGCAATCCGAATGCCCGTTGGTGTATTTTGTCGTGCTCAGCAGCGACAGGTCCGCCCCCAGTTCGATCGGCCGCTGGATAAAACTCGAAGCAAACGTGTTATCGACGACCAACGCGCAACCGGCGCGCCCGCAAGCCTGGGCGACCGACGCGATGTCGATCACTTTGAGGCACGGATTCGTCGGCGATTCGATCCAAACCAGCGTGGGGCCCTTCTCCGGAATCCGTTCGATGTTGGCCGGTTGCGTGGTGTCGGTGTATTCGATCGAGACGCCGAATTTGGCGAAGACCTTGTCGAACAAGCGATAGGTGCAGCCGTAAATGTTCTCTTCGGCCAGGACCAGGTCGCCGGATTTCAACGTGGAGGCCACCGCCGTGATCGCCGAGACCCCGCTGGCGAAGACCGTGGCATGGCGGGCCCCTTCGAGGCTCGCCAGGGTCGTTTCCAGGTTCGTGAAATTCGGATTGCCCGACCGCGTGTAATCGAACCCCTCGGCGTTGCCTGATTCGAACGTCGAGGTCAGGTAGACCGGCGGGATGACGGCACCGGTCCGCTCGCGAAACCGGAGCCCCGCGTGAATCGCCTGGGTCTCGAACTTTGGGTCGGGCGGATTGGGGTCGTTGGCCATTAAAGTCGAATCGATAGGGAGAAGCTGTCCGCCGACGATAGTCGTTCCGCGATCGGCGCCTTAGATGACGTTCTCGAAGAGCCCTTCAAAGAGAACGCTGGTCAAGTAGCGTTCGCTGGCGTCGGGCAGGATCGCGACGATCGTTTTGCCCTCGTTCTCGGGACGGGCGGCCAGCCGGTCGGCGACGCTCATCGCGGCCCCGCACGAGATGCCGGACATGATCCCCTCTTCCTGGGCCAACCGCCGGCCGTACTCGATCGATTCCTCGTTGCTGACCGGTTCCACCACGTCGACCATCGACAGGTCCAATGTATCGGGGATGAAACCGGTGCCGATTCCCTGGATCTTATGCGGCCCCGGCTTGAGGTCCTCGCCCGCCAGTTTCTGCGAGATCACCGGACTGTTCTCGGGCTCGACGGCGACCGAGGTGATCGGCTTGCCTTTGGCGTTCTTGATATAGCGGCTGACGCCGGTGATCGTCCCGCCGGTCCCGACGCCGCTGACCAGGATGTCGATCTGGCCCTCGGTCTGCTCCCAGATTTCGGGGCCGGTCGTTTTTTCATGGATCTCGGGGTTGGCGGGGTTCTTGAATTGCTGGGGGATGAAGTACTTATCGGGGTCGGAGTCGGCGATCTCCTGGGCCTTGGCGATCGCGCCCGGCATTCCCTTGGAGCCATCGGTCAAGATCAGGTTGGCACCCAGCGTGACCAGGACCTTGCGTCGTTCCAGACTCATCGTTTCGGGCATGGTCAGGTTGACCTTGTAGCCCCGGGCGGCGCCGACGTAGGCCAGCGCGATGCCGGTGTTGCCGCTGGTCGGCTCGATGATCTCGCGCTTGCCGTCCGGCGTCAGCGCGCCGCGCTTCTCGGCGTCCCAAATCATGCTCGCCCCGATCCGGCACTTGACCGAATACGAGGGGTTTCTCCCTTCGATCTTGACCAGCACCAACGCCTTGCGACCCTTTGTGATACGGTTGATCCGCACCAGCGGCGTGTTGCCAATCGTGTAGGACTGATCTTCGCAATACTTAGTCATGGCGATGATGAACTTCCTCGTCGATTAAGGATGTTTACGACTCATGCGATCTGTAATGTCATCCTCCAGCCTTCCTTACGCGAGTGAAATTAAGGCCCGCCGTTCCTTGCCTGTCAAGATTTAAAAAAATTGCATGGCGGACGCACGGGTGTGATTCAGAAGTGGGAGCGCGAAAGATGACGGGATAAGCGTGGAGGCCGGCGACGGTCCGAGCCCACCCACAAGGGCACGGCGGGTATCGACCCCATCGAAGCCCTTAAAGGCGCCTCTAAAAATTCAGTCCCGGCAGGGGCGACTGCAAACCGGATTTTTAGAGGTTCCCTTAAATCAATTCCTTGAGGGGAACGCCTGTTTCGCCGCCGATGGAGGTGGCAACCTTGATCGGGCGGCCGATGGGGGTCATGTAGGTCTTTTCCCAGTCGATGCCCAATGCCTTGTAGATGGTGGCGTAGACGTCGCCCATCGACGTTTGGCTCTCGGCCACGTAGGCACCGCGTTCGTCGCTGGCGCCGACAACCCGCCCCCCCGCGATGCCGCCCCCGCCGACCACCAGCGACCAGCAGTCGGGCCAGTGGTCGCGGCCCAACTTGGCGTTGATGTGCGGCGTGCGGCCAAACTCGCCCATCGCAATGACGACGGTCGACTCGAGCAGGCCGCGCCGGTCCAGATCGATCAGCAATGCCGACAGGGCCCGGTCCAGGGCCGGAACCTGTTCATCGCGGTGTTTGGCGTCGTTATCGGAGTGCGTATCCCATGAGTTGAAGGGGAAGCCTGCGGCGGTCACGAAGCGGCTCCCGGCCTCGACCAGCCGCCGGGCGAGCAGGACGCTCTGCCCGACGGGCCCGCGGCCATACAAGTCGCGCGTCGCGTCGGGTTCCTTAGTCAGGTCAAAGGCCTCCCGCACGTCGGGCGTCATGATCATGTTGAGCGCCTGCGCACGGAAGGAGTCCATGTTCGAGTACTCGGCGACCTCCATCTTTTCCCGGTGGAAGCGGTCCCAAATATCCATGAACGCCTGGCGACGCTCGACGCGTTCCAGTGACAGCCCCTTGGGCAGCCGTAGGTCGTCGATGTGGAAATCCTCGCGGCTGGGATCGGGGACGACCATGGGGTCATTCTCGGGCCCGATGAACGCCGAGCCGAAGTAGCGCTCGTACTGGCGCTCTCTTTCCCACTGAGGGGCCAGGACGTGGGGCGGGACGTTGTTGCGCGGGCCCAGCTCCTTGGTGATGATCGACCCGAAACTGGGGAAGCGCATCGCCGGGCTGGGCCGGTGGCCCGTCAGCGCGTAGTAGGAGGCCCCGGCGTGGTTGTCCTCCTCGGTCTGCATCGAGCGCACGATCGATATCTTGTCCATCTGCCCGGCCATGCGCGGGAGCAATTCGGAAACCTGGATGCCCGGCACGTTGGTCGAGATCGCCTTGAAGTTGCTGTTGGGCTTGGGGTCCCACGTGTCGACCTGGCTGGCCCCGCCTTCGAGCCAGATCAGGATGCACGCCTGCGCCTTGGCCTTCTCGTTGACGCCGCCCACCGAGGCCAGCGCGCTCTTAACGTGCAGGAACTGGCTCAAACTCATCCCGAGCACGCCCAGGGAGCCGACCCGCAGGAAGTCGCGGCGGTTCATGTCTTTCTCGTGGCAAGTGAGGCAGCCGACTTTTTTCACGGTTCGATCCATGCCCTAATGATTATACGTGAATTCCCGTGAACTGATCAAGCCCCACAGGACGTCTTCGAGGGCCTGAGGGCGGTCCGGCTGGGCGGCGAGCATCGCCAGCAAAGCGGACCGCTCGTCTGCGGTCGGTTGGCGCGTCAACGCGGCGAGGCAAAGCTCTTCGATGATCTCGGCGTCCGGGGCCTCGCTCTTGATCAGCCGGTCGAGACGACCTCCCTCCCCGCCGAGCTTGTCGTGAAAGGTCGAGCCGACCAGCATGTGCATCGCTTGCAGGATGTTCGCCTTGCCGTCGCGTTCGGGGACGTTCAGCCGGTCGGGCCGGCCGTGGATGTCCAAGAAGCGCGAGGGATAGGTGTCGGTCTCGATCAGGTTGACCGCGCGCGTGCCCGGCGGCGCGATCCCCCCGCCCGATTCATGATTGAAGACCTCGGGGACGCCGGTCACCTCCGAGATGGCGTCGAGCAGGACCTCGGCGTCCAGCCGCCGCGCGAGCGCATGTGAATAATTGATCTGGTCGTCTCGATTGGTCTCGTTGGGCACGCCGGAGAGCTGATAGGTCCGCGACGAGACGATCCTCCGGATCAGATGCTTCAGGTCGTAGCCGTGCTCGACGAAATCGGCGGCCAGCTCGGCGAGCAGCTCGGGGTGGGTGGGCGGATTGGTCGAGCGGAAGTCGTCGACCGGATCCACGATGCCCCGGCCGAAGAAATAACCCCACATGCGGTTGACAGTCGCCTCGGCGAAGTAGGGGTGCGAGACCATCCAATCGGCCAGTTCCATGCGCGGGTCACGGCGCTTCTCGTCGGGCAGAATCCGGCCATCCAGAAACGTCGGTTGGACCTCCTGATTGTTGCGCGGATGGAGGATCGGGCCACCCATGCCGCGGTCGCGATGCCCCCCAGGCAGATCGACGATGATCCCTTTGGAATACTGGCCGATCTCGGTGAGCCGGCCGAAGAAAGCGGTCAGGCCCCAGAACTGGTTCTGGCTCCAGGCCTCGTAGGGGTGATTGTGACACTGCGCGCAGTCGAAGCGCCGGCCGAGGAGGACGCGGACCTCTTCGGACATCATGTCTTCGGGCGGACGGTCGATGTGATAATGCCCCGTCGCCCCCCGCGGACCCTGACAGGCCAGCTTCTCGCGCGCGATCTGGTCGTAGGGCTTGTTGCTTTGGATGTTCTCGCGCAGCCACTGCCAATAGGCGTGGGTTCCCTTGGCGGAGAAGACGGAGTAGTACGCGACGCGATAAATATCGGCGAAGCGGAAGGTCCAATACTCGACGTATTCGGGCGAGCCGAGCAGAACCTCGATCAGCTTCGCGCGCTTGTTCGGATCGGGGTCGGCAAAGAACTGGCGGACGCGTTCGGGAGGAGGCAGCATGCCCGCCACGTCCAGACAGGCCCGCCGCAAAAACTGTTCGTCGCCGCACGGCTCGGAGGGGACGATGTTAAACTTCTCGAGCTTGGCGAAGACGTGCTCGTCGATGAAATTATGACGCGGAATCTCCGGGTAGTCGGCAATCGGGTCGGCGATCACGCCGAAGGTGGCGCTGGCCGCGTGCCCGGCGGCGCGCACCATGACAGCCGTCTCGCCGGTCTTGACCGCCTCGACCATACCGCCCTGGGAAACTTTGGCCACATCCTTGTTGTTCGACGTGTAGAGCGCCTGATCGGTGGCGTCCTCGCGCCGGCCGTTGGAAAGGACGGCCGTGACGAGCAATTGGTATTTGCCGTCCAGCCCGAGCACCGCCTCGCGGGGAAATAGCTCCAAGCCCTCGATCTTGACGCTGTCGCCGCTCTCTTCCCCATAGGGTGCTCCGGCGCGAATCCAGTCCAGGATCGTCCGGTAATCGTCCGAGCCCACCTTGAAACGCTCGCCGCCGCCGTGGGCGACTTCAAAGGTCGGCTTCTGGAGCAGCAGGCTCTTCTCCGGCTCTTCCAGGCTGATGCGGGGGACGCGCTCGCCTTCCACCTCGTCGGTCAATACCTGAAACGTGCCACCCTCGATGATCCAGTGGTAGTCGTCCTTGGGCAGGACGGCGTTGAGCGAGAGCTTGAACCCCCCCTTGCCCTTGACGCCGCCATGACAGTCGGTGGTGTTGCACCCGTTTTTGGTGAAGATCGAGCCGATGTCGCGCTGAAAACTGAACGGCCGCTGCTGCCGGGAACCCTGGACCCGGACTTGCGCCGATGCGCTCCGGCCAGCCACGGTGGCCGTCAGCACCACCTCGCCGTCGGTCAGGGCGATGATCCGCCGGGACTCGCCCAGGCGAACACACTCGGGGTTGGACACGGTGATCTCGGCTTGGTCGCTGACGTCGCGCCGCATCCCGTCGGCGAATTGCCCCAGCACGACGATCCGCTGCGCCGCCCCCGCCCCCCAGAGATCAACCTCCTCGGGGATGACCCGAACGGAGAGGAGCTGATTCTCCGGCTCGGCCGGATCGGCATGCGACGACAAAACCGGCGGGATCAGGAACACGACCACCCAGAGCGCGGCCACTCCCAAAGGCCGGAGCCGCCTGGACCGAGCGGTGTCGTTGTTGTCGTTGTTGTGGAATCGTTGCATGCCCGTCGTTCAACGCGAACCTGACCCCTTAGGTGCGGCCAATGGTCCGTCATAGGGTTTCGGAACGATTGGCTAGATCAATTCGGTAATCGGCTGGCCTTGCACGTCGCCCAGGGCGTTGGCGAGGTAGATCGGTCGGCCGATGGGCGTCATGTAGGTCTTGGTGAAATCGATGCCAAAGGCTTTGTAGATTGTGGCGAACACGTCGCCCATCGAGGTCATGCGCTCGGTCACGTGGGCACCGCGCTCATCGCTGGCGCCGATGACCTGGCCGCCGCTGATCCCGCCGCCGCCGATCGCCAATGACCAGCACTCGGGATAGTGGTCGCGCCCATGACCGGGATTGATGTCCGGGGTGCGGCCGAACTCTCCCATCACCAGCACCACCGTCGTTTCGAGCAGACCCCTTTGGTCCAGGTCCTGGAGCAGCGTGGGGAGGGTGCGATCGAGCGTGGGCGCCAGTTCATCGCGCAGGCGCTGGTCGTTGTCGCCGTGCGTATCCCACTGGCCGTGCGAGTAGCCGGCCGCGGTCACGAAGCGGCAACCACGCTCCACCAGCCGCCGCGCGAGCAACACGCTCTGACCCACCCGATTTCGCCCGTAGGCATCCTTGGTCTTCTCGTCTTCCTCGGATAGGTCGAAAGCCTTTTTCACCTCGGGCGACATGAGCATGCTGAGTGCTTTTTGGTTCAGGTCGTCCATCATGCCGAATTCGGCGAGCTTCTCTTTGCGGCGGAAATGCTGGTCCACCACGTTCATGAACGACTGCCGATGTTGGATCACATCGGAGGTGACGGACTTGGGCAGGACGAGGTCGGGGACGCTGAAGTCCTCCTTGCTCGGGTCGGGCATAACCATCGCGTCGTGCTTGCCGAGGAACCCTCCGCCGAACGCGTCGCGATAGTCGAAGAAATCGGCCTCCCACGGGGTCGGAACCAGAACATGCTGGGGCAATTCATTGCGTGGGGCGGTCTCATTGCAAATAATCGACCCGATACTGGGGAATTTCATCGCCACGTTGGGGCGATGCCCGGTCATGGCGTAAAACGTCCCCTGCGGGTGGTTGCTCTCTTCGGTGTGCATCGAGCGGATGAGCGAGAGCTTGTCCATGTGCTTGGCGGTGCCAGGCAAGATTTCAGAAATCTGGATGCCGTCGACGTTGGTCGCGATCGGTTTAAAGCCGCTGTTCTTAGGCTTGGGGTCCCAGGTATCCATTTGACTGGGACCGCCTTCGAGCCACAGCAGGATACACGCGTTAGCCTTGGGCTTGCCGACAACCACGCCGCTATTCGCCAGCGCCTCGCTGACCTGGAGGTATTGGCCCAGTCCCAGCCCCAACAGCCCCAGCGAGCCGACCTGCATGAATCCACGCCGCGTAATATCGCCACCGTCACATTTAGCGCAGGAATGTTTTGGCATAGTTAGACCCCACTCCACCCTTCTCTAATGATTATAAGCGAACTCACGTGAGCCGATCAAGGCCCAAGTGAGCACCTCGACGCCCTCGCGCCGCGTCGGGCTCTCGGCGATCAGTTTCTCCAGGGCAGCTCTTTCCGTTTCGGTCGGGAAGCGGCACAGAGAGGCCAGGTATAGCTCTTCGATGATGGCCTGGTCGCCGGCGTCGCTCTTGACCAATCGATCCACGCGGCCCCCTTCGCGTCCGATCTTCTCGTTATATATTGACCCGGCCTGGCGATGAAGGGCTTGGGCCAACGTCGGTTTTTCCAGCTTTTCGGGCAGGGCCTGGCGGTTAGGGCGGCCGGCGACATCCAGGAACCGGTGCGGCGTCACGTCGGCCAGCAGCTCGATGGCGCGCGTTCCCTTCGCATACGGTCCCCCGCCGACGAACCGGTCCAGCTCGAAGACCTCGTCGACGCCGGTCGCCCTCGAGATCGCGTCCAGGTGGACGACCGCGTCAAGCAGCCTGGGGCGGAACCGCGAGTAGTTGATCTCGTCGTCCTCATTCGTGGCGTTGGCCTCGCTCGTAAGCTGATAGGTCCTGGACTGGACGATCGTGCGGATGAGGTGCTTGATGTCGAAACCGTGCGCGACAAAGTCCTGGGCCAACGCGTCGAGTAGGTCGGGGTGGGAAGGGGGATTGGTGGAACGGAAGTCGTCGACCGGATCGACGATGCCGCGGTGAAAGAAGGCGCCCCAGATCCGGTTGACCGTCGCCCGGGCGAAGAAGGGATCGTCGGGAGACGTCAACCGCCGGGCCAGTTCCATTCTCAGGTCCATGAGTTGGTCAGCCCCGGCCTCCGCCCCGTCCAGGAAGGTGGGGCTGACTTCAGCCTTGGTACGGGGATGCGTGATGCTCGCTCCGCCGTGACGGCCGCCCAGGCCCTCGGGAAAATCGACCATCAACCCGTGTTGTTGGACATGGGTGATCTTGCCGAAGAATGCCGTCAGGCCCCAGAATTGGTCCTGGCTCCAGGCCTCGAAGGGGTGATTGTGGCACTCGGCGCATTCGAGCCGCACCCCCTGGAATCCGCGGACGACTTCGGCCATCATCTCGTGCGGTTCCATCAGCGCGGCGACCCGGTAGTAATGCTGCGTCGTGCCGGCGTAGCCCTGGGCCGCGATGTGTTCGCGGGCAACCTGGTCATAGGGGACGTTTTGCGCGACGCGGTTGCGGACCCATTCCATGTATTGGTGGGTTTTCTTGAGGTTCTGCTGGGCACTGAAGTGGACGCGGAACAGGTCGGCAAAGCGATAAGCCCAAAACGTCACGTATTCGTCTGACTCGATCAGCGTTTCGATCAACTTGTCGCGTTTGTGGGGGTCGGGATCGGCGAGGAACTCGCGTACGCGGGCGGGCGGCGGCAGCGTCCCGGCGACGTCCAGGCACACGCGGCGCAGAAACTCCGCGTCGCCCGAGAGAGGGGAGGGGAGAATGTTGAACTTGCGCAGCTTGGCGAAAACCTGCTCGTCGATGAAATTACGCGTTTCGACGTCGGGGTAGTCGGGGATGGTCTCGCCAATGACGCCGACGCGAGCGGTCGCGGCGTGGCCCGCCGCGCGCACCATGACCGAGGTCTCGCCGGTGAGTCCGGCTTGCACGACACCGCTGGAATCGACTTGCGCGACCACCTCGTTATTGGAGGCGAAGATGACTTGATCGGTGACGTCCTCGCGGCGGCCGTTCGAGAGCCGCGCCGTCACCAGCAACTGCCGGCGGCCCTCGGACTGGAGAACAGTTTGGCGCGGGAAGATTTCAATCCCCTCGATCCGGACCGCCGATTCACCGCTTTCCTCCCCGTACGGCGCGCCGTCCTGGATCCATTTCAAGATTTTCTCGTAATCGGGCGAGTCCGCCTCAAAGCGTTTGCCGCCGCCGTGGGTGACCATGTCGGTGGGCTTGAGCAGCAATAGGCTTTGCGCGGGATTCTCCTTGTCGATCCGCGGGACGAGTTCCTCGGTCTGCTCGGCGGTCAGAACCTCATACTTGCCGCCCTCGACGAGCCATTTGTAATCATCCTTCGGAAACAGGGCGTTGAGCGACAGCTTGAGGCCGCCCTTGCCCTTGACGCCCCCGTGACAATCGGTCGAATTGCAGCCTTGACGCGTCAGGAGGCCACCGACGTCGCGCTGAAAACTGAACGGGAGCCGTTCCTGGGAGCCCTCGATCTTGACGCGGGTCGAGGCCGAAACGTCGCCGATCCGCGCGGCCAGTTCGAACTCGCCGTCCGCGCGGGCCTGGACCCTCCCCGCCTCGATCGCGGCCAAGTCGGGTTGGGACGACGTCCACTGGCAAAGCGTGGTCAGGTCGCGTTCAAGCCCGTCGACGAAAGCGCCCAGCGCCACGAACCGCTGGCGCGCATCGGC
>CAUZJO010000042.1:0-31847 GCA_963580245.1 Candidatus Sumerlaeia bacterium
GTTTCATGGCGCCAACTTTGGCAAGGTTTCGGCGGCGACTGACCGCTTTTGTTGCAAAACTATACACCACCCACCAGCGTTTTGATCCCATTGTTGTTGGGCAAGGGGTCTTTTTCAGGATCGACTACTTTATATATAAGATATTCTGCTCTCGTCCGTGAGAACCGGGCAAATCCATGTCCTCAGCGTTTGATTTCGGTTTATTGATTCAAAGGAGCACTGATTCCGTGGCTTTCGCGGACGCCCGCTACCAACCCCCCCATGTAGATTATGGCCCTTATCAGCGAGAATCTGGCAAATCCGCGTTATCCACGTCCTATTCTTCATCCATTCAATACGGCCGTTCCCCATTCTCGCTCAGGGCCTGCATGATCTTGCCGTTGATCTCGCGGCGGGCGCAGTCGCCCGCCATGGCGACGGCGTTCTTGATGGCTTGCGAGCCCGAAGAGCCGTGGCTGACGATGCACACGCCGTTGACGCCCAATAGCGGCGCTCCTCCATATTCCGAGGCGTCCATTTGATCGCGGAAACCACGCAGCGTCGACATGACCGGTATCGCGCTCAGGGTGGTCAGCAGGTTCTTCTTGAGTGCCTGCTTCATATAACGCCCGTAAAACTTGATCATCCCCTCGCCGAACTTGAGCACCACGTTACCCACAAACCCGTCGCAAACGATCACGTCGACCCGCCCGCTGAACAAGTCGTCGCCCTCGATGTTGCCGATGAAGTTCAACTCGCTTTCGGCCAGCAGCCGGAAGGCGTTCTGGACCAGATCGTTGCCCTTGCCGTCTTCCGAGCCGATATTGAGCAGGCCCACCCGCGGCGAGCGGCGTCCGATGATCTCATGGGCATAAATCGAGCCCATGACGGCGAAATCGTAGAGGTGGCGCGGTTTGCAGTCGATATTGGCCCCGACGTCGAGCAGGACGACCGGGTGGTGCGGGATCGGGATCACCGTGGCCAGCGAGGGGCGCGAGACCCCGGGCAACGGTCGCCAACGAGTGACCGTCATGGCCAGCGTGGCCCCCGTGTTGCCCGCCGAGACGATCGCGTCGGCACTGCCCCCCTTGACCAGCTCGGCGGCCACGGCCAGCGAGGAGTTCTTCTTGCGCAAAGACGCCTTGGGCGCCTCGTCCATCCCGACCACCGTATCGGCGTGGACGATCGAGAGCCTGGGATGGAGGGCTCGTTCGCGGTTGAGGATGTTTTGCAGTGTTTCGGCGTCGCCGACCAGGATGACCTGGTGGCGTGATTGTTCGACGGCCTCGAAGGCCCCCTTGACCAGCGGTTCGGGGCCGAAGTCGCCCCCCATGGCATCCAGCGCGATCCGCATGGTCGGCTCCCGCCCCTTCTCGGCGCTTAGGACGTCACGGTCGCGCGATACTCGCGGCCATTATACGTCCCGCACCCCGGACAGACCTGGTGGGGTCGGCGCGTCGCCCCGCAGTGTTTGCACTTGACCACCGTGACGGCTTGCAGCTTCTTATGGGTGCGCCCCCGATCGCGGCGCGATCGGCAACGTCGTCTCTTGGGAACCGGCATCGGTCCTTACTCCTTCCAAACCGTGAGCGATGAATCGCCCCTTCGCGTGCTGGTCATGATGTTCCAATTTCAGACCAGGGCGCGGGGCCTTGTATCAACCAAGGTCGCGTCCACCACATGTGGGGCCAACCGCCCACGGGGTCTCGCGCAGCCTCCGAGCCTACCCATGCTACGTTGTTCGGCGGGGTTGTCAATCAATTACGCGCCCCAGGCTCGCCACGGGTGGGCTCCCGATCCAGCCCAGGTCGGCCAGGCTGATTTATCCGGTTACGAGAAGCGGAGGCGGCATCCGGGGAGGGCCTCTTGCAATTGGGCGATGCCGTCCCGGCTGACCAGGGTTTGGTTGAGATTGATCTCACGGATCGAGGTCAGTTTGGCGAGGTATCGCAGGCCGGCGTCGGTGATCCTCGTCCCGGACAAGATCAGCGTCTGGAGCGAGGGCAGCGAGTCGAGCGCCCCCAGACCGGCGTCGGTGATCCGCGTATCACTCAGATTCAGCGTCTTCAACGAGCGCAGGCCCTGCAGGTGCTCGAGTCCGGCGTCGGTGATCCGCGTGTCCCACAGATCGAGCGATTCAAGGGCTGTGAGCCCTTTGAGATGGGCCAACCCCTCATCGGTGACCTGGCTGTTCGCCAGAAAGAGCGACGTTTGTTGGTCCAGGTCTCGCATTTTGAGCAGATCCGCGTCCATGATCTCGTACGATTCCTTGGCGATCTTGGGCTTCTTCTTCTCACGGAAGCGACGCGCAAGCGCATAGAGCGCGAGCAGGAGCAAGCCCAGCAGGAACGGCCAGATCGCTCGGGCGCCGGGGGACGGGGTCTCGCGCGGGATCACGCGCTCGGGCGGATCGGCGGAGCGGGGCCGTTGCACATACTCTTCAAGCCCGGCGGGAGACTCGCCGAGCGTGCCGGTCGTCACCTCCGCGGGCGTTTGCGGGGGCTGAGCCTGGGGCCGAGGGGGCGCAGGGGTGGCCGAGGACGACGGCGGCTGGGTACTCGGCGGCAGATCCTTTCCGGCCACGCCTCCCCTTTGTCCCCCTTCGTGGTCGGAACCTCGTCCCCCCGGTCCCCCGCCAGATTCCCCCGAACGCTGCCCCGAGGACCCGCCGCCCCGACTCGAGTCGGCCGGCGATGGAGGGCTTGCGGGGCCGCCGCCGCCTTGGGACGCAAGGACCGCGGCGCGCGGCCCGGCCGCATGGGGGGCGCCCACGCGCGTCTGGATGATATTGCCGAAGCTGACCGTCCCGTTGGTCGGGTCGTAGGGGACATCGAAACTGAAACCCCAGGGCGAGTGATTCGGCTCCTTGAGCGGGCTGCCGGGGTCGCCGGGGGCCGTGAAGTCGTCTTTCCCGTGCCACACGATCCCGTCCGGACCCGCCGACCAGATCACCCAGGCCGGCTTCTGACCGCCCCCGTACTTGGCGAACGCGCCCCGATTGGCCCCCTCGCCACCGACCGCGACAAGTGACACGGTGATCCCGTTCGCGTTCAGTCCCTCCCACTGGACCGGTTCGAGGATCTGGTAGTAGCTGTACTGCGGGATTTGTTCGGCGAGATCGGGGAAGAAGAAATCGTAGACGAAGCCCCGCTGATCACGGAAAGGGTCCGGCGGGTTGGACGTGATGTAGGCGATCGGGGTCGTGATCTCGACCGGGGTGACATTATAGCCGCTGGCCGGGTAGGCCGCCTCGGAGGGGCCTGAAGCATCGGATAGAGGAATCCGCCGATTCGGGGGGTATCGGTCGTTGTCGACGTAATAGGTCTCCAGGCCGGTGACGATGACCTGCATATCGGCCTTGGCCCGGCTGACCTTGGTGCGCACCTGAGCGGTCGAGAAATTGACGATCGCGATGGAGCTAAGGATCGAGACGATCGCGATAACGACCAGGATTTCCAGTAGGGTGAAGCCTCGTCTGGCCAGATCCGTCATCGATGGTCTCTTTCCCATCACCGGCCACCAAGCGCAACACCCAGTTCATGCGTCCATCAGATGGTATCGACGGCGAGAGCCATGGCTCGAAACGACCCGAGCGGGTAAACCTTGATCAGTTCTTCGCCGACCACGATGCCGACCCGCCCTCCCCCCGTCCGAATCGTCAACGCATCCAGTATATGGACTCCTCCCAACCCGGGCACTCGAAAATCGGGCCCGGATTCACGGTTTATCGCGGGGCAGGCGACAGCCCGCCTGTTGGCGCTTGAATAGTTCATCCGAATCAATTAACATGATTCCTGAACGGTGACTGCGCCCTACAAGGGAGGTCTTGTGGCGATGGGCATGACGATGACGGAAAAGATTCTGGCGCGGGCGGCGGGGCGCGAGGCGGTCGCCGCGGGGGATAACGTGTGGATCCAGGTCGATACCCTGATGACGCACGATGTCTGCGGGCCGGGGACGATTGCGATTTTTAAGGAGCGGTTCGGGGCGGACGCCCGCGTCTGGGATCCCGACCGTGTCGTCATCATCCCCGATCACTACATTTTCACCGCCAACCCCCAGGCCCATCGCAATATCGACATCCTGCGCGATTTCGTCCGCGAGCAGGGGATCAAGTATTACTACGACCCCGATTTCGTGAAGGCCGAGGGGATGCCCTCGCCCTACGGCGACCCGTCCAAGACCCGCTACAAGGGGGTCTGTCACACCGCCCTGGCCGAGGAGGGCCACAACCGGCCCGGCGAGGTCCTGTTCGGCACCGACAGCCACACCTGCACCTCGGGCGCGTTCAACATGTTCGCCTCGGGCGTGGGCAACACCGACGCCAGCTTCATCCTGGGCACCGGCAAGACGTGGGTCAAGGTCCCCCCGACGATGCGGTTCGTCTTCGAGGGCGCGTTGCCCGAATATCTCATGGCCAAGGACCTGATCCTGGCCGTCATCGGCGAGATCGGCGTGGCCGGCGCCACCTACCGCGCCATGCAATTCGATGGCGATGGCGTCCTGTCGCTCAGCATCGAGGAACGCATGACGCTGACCAACATGGCCATCGAGGCCGGCGGGAAGAACGGCGTCATCGAATGCGACGAGGTCACCGAGGCTTACGTGCGCGAGCGCACCGGGCGCGCCGGCACGCGCGTCGAATATACCCCGGTGGCTCCCGATCGCGACGCCGAGTATTTCTACGAGAAGGTCTTCAACATCGCCCAGATCGAGCCGATGGTCGCCAAACCGCACTCGCCCGACAACAAGGCGTTCGTCAGCGAGGTGGCCGGCACGCCCGTCACGCGCGCCTACATCGGCTCGTGCACCGGTGGCAAGATTAATGACTTCATCGCGGCGGCGGGCATCATCAAGGGTCATGAAGTGCGCGTCCCGACGTTCATCGTCCCCTCGACGACCGAGGTCGACGCCGACCTGGACCGTGTCAAGTTGGGTGGCAAGACAATCCGTGGCATTTTCGAGGACGCCGGCTGCCAGATCGGGCCGGCCTCGTGCATGGCCTGCTTGGGCGGCCCCGCCGACACGTTCGGGCGGCTGAACTCGGCCGAGGAGGTCTGCATCTCGGCCACCAATCGCAACTTCCCCGGCCGCATGGGCCACAAGCGCAGCCAGGTCTACCTCGCCAGCCCCCTGACCGTCGCCGCCAGTGCCATTCGTGGCCAGATCACCGACCCGCGCGATGTGATGGTTGGCGCGGGGGTGTGATGGTCGAGTATCGGCTCGATCATCTTCTTACAGAAGTTAATCGTCCGGCCGTTGGTCTAAGCTTTCCTGATAAGCCCCGTGAATCTCCCGCCCAAAAGACACGAACGTGACCTCCCGGAGGCTGGATGCGCGTTCCAGGAAACGCCGCGCTTCGGTCACGGCGATCCGGCAGGCTTCGGGGATCGGGTAGCCGTAGACGCCGCAACTGATCGCGGGGAAGGCGATGGTCTGGAGGCCGTGCTGGGTCGCTAGGGCCAAGCTCGTGCGGTAGCAGGAGGCCAACAGATCCGGCTCATTGCGGCCGCCGCCGTGCCAGACGGGGCCGACGGTATGGATGACGTGGCGGGCGGGCAGGTTGTGGCCGGCGGTGATCTTGGCCTGGCCGGTCTCGCAGCCGCCCAGCTTGCGACACTCCTCGATCAGGCCGAGCCCGGCGGCGCGGTGGATCGCCCCGTCCACGCCGCCCCCGCCGAGCAGCGAGCTGTTGGCGGCGTTGACGATGGCGTCGACCTCCAGCCGCGTAATATCACCCTGAATCAGCTTGATCCGGTCTTCGGTTTGCATTTTTTTGCATCCATTGGATCCCGCCCGGAAATTGCCGTTTAGCGAATACCAATATATAAACGAAAAGGGAGTGAGGGACGATAAGGGAACGGACTAGATTTTGGGTTGAAATAAGACCCACTTCATGGTGCCCCAATTTTGGACGCTCAAGCAATCAAGATCGTTGCGGCCGACGACGACCTGACCACGTTCGGCGTGATCGAGCATGCCCTCGGCGAAGAAGGCTTCGACCTGACACTGGCCGAAGATGGTTTGCAGGCCATCGAGCAGATCACCAACAACACCGAAGTCTTGCTGCTCGACATCTGCATGCCCAACATGGACGGCCACGAGTGCCTGCGCCGGGTCCACGCCGAGTTTCCCCTATCTCCAGATCATCATGATTACGGTCAGTTAGGAGATTAGCGACGCGGTCGCGGCGATGAAACAGGGGGCTTTCGACTACGTCACCAAACCGATCGACCCCGAACCACTGATCGCCCTGGTCCGGCAGGCGGTACAACGCGGCCGCGAAAAAGCGGAACTGGCGATGACCCGGCAGCGCCTGGAGGAGACCGAGCTTCGCAAGCGGGCGATCCTGGAGGGCTCGTTGGATACGATCATCTCGATCGACGAGAAGGGGCGGATCATTGAGTTCAATCCGGCGGCCGAGATGACGCTGGGCTACCCCAAGGAGGACTTGCTCGGCGAGCTGATCGTCGATCGCATCTTTCCACCCTCGTCGCGCGAAAGATATCGCGGGGCGATTCAACAGTTTATCGAGTCGCGCGAGGAAGGTTCCCGGCTGGGCAAGCGGCATGAAACGACCCTGATGAGGGCCGACGGCTCGCAATTCCCCGCCGAGCTTGCCTTTGTTCCCATTCGGCTCGACGGCCTGCAGGTCTTCACGGTCTTCCTGCGCGATATCACCGACCGTAAACGCAACCAAGAGACCATCGCCCGCGCCAATGTCCGCATGCGCGCGGACCTGGAAGCGGCGGCCAAGATCCAAAACTCGCTCCTTCCCCACCGCTTGCCCACGACCCGGCGCGTCGAGATCGCCTGGGAATTCCACCCTTGCCAGGAACTGGCCGGCGACCATCTGGACGTGGTGCGACTCGATTATGACCATTTAGGCATCTATCTGCTCGATGTCAGCGGCCACGGGGTGTCGGCCGCCCTGCTCTCGGTGACACTGACCCATCTGCTGGCCTCCCATCCCGGCCAATCGCTGCTGGTCGAGGATGAGGGCGGTCCGAATCCCTCCTGGCTCTCGCCCGCCGAGCTCTTCCAACAGCTCAACCAGTGCTTTCAGCTCACCGAGAACGTGGGCCGTCAATACTTCACGATCACGTACGGCGTGCTGAACCAAAACACGGGCAAATTAAGGCTGGCTCAGGCGGGTCACCCCTACGCGATCCTCTAACGCGATGGCCAACCCGTGGAGTTTCTGGAGGAGGGCGGATTGGCGATCGGCTTTACGCGCGACGCGAAGTACGAGGACATGGAGCTCACGCTCTCTCCCGGCGACCGTTTGGTCCTGTATAGCGACGGCATCCTGGAGACGGTCAACGGCGAGGGAGAACCCTTCGGCCTGGACCGGTTGCGGGTGGCCGTCGATCGACACCGGGATAAACCCTTGTCCACGAGCCTGAAGGAGCTGTTGCTAAGCGTCGACCAGTGGCGCGGCCGCGCCGAACCCGACGACGACGTTTCGATCTTGGCCCTGGAGTGGAAGGATAAGGCTCCAGGTGAGGACTCAATCCGGCCCGGGGACCGATTCCGGCGAGGGATTTGGATAGGCCCCAGGCTGGGCCACTCCCGGTGGGCCCCTGGCGCGGCTGAACTTCGCGTTCGGCCCCCCACTCTCCAGCCAACAAGTCCCATTTCTGAATCACACCCTCAGGCTGTTTTTTTGGGTATTGACGGCGCGTAGGGCTTCCGATTACCATCCGTGTGCCTAACCTTCGCATTGCTACCCTCCGGCACGATCGATTGGCAATGGCAAAATGGGACCCGAGGAGGAATCGCACGGTTGCGTGCGGGTTCGTCGGGCGCAGAACTGAACGGAGAATCGCTATGAACATATACGTGGGAAATCTCTCCTACCAAACAAGCGAGGGCGATCTGCAAACCGCTTTCGGAACTCACGGAGAGGTTTCTTCGGTGGCCATCATCGCCGACGGAGAAACGGGCCGGTCCAAGGGATTCGGCTTCGTCGAGATGTCCGATGACAACGCGGGCAAAGAGGCAATCAGCGCCTTGGATGGCACCGAACTGGATGGACGGCAGATCAAGGTAAACGAGGCTCGTCCCCGAGCCGAGCGCGGCGGTGGCGGCGGCTCTCGACCTCGCGGAGGCGGCGGCGGCGGTGGCGGCGGCGGCGGTGGCGGCGGTGGTCGAAAACGCTGGTAACGTACTTACGTCGTGAGCGAATGCTCACGATGAACTTCTGAATTAGCGAAGCGGGGGACGGAACCGGGGAGGGTGGTTCCGGTCCCCGTTTCGCATGTATTCAATTTCTCTTTACTGATGAATCCTACCTTAAGATAAAGTCTGGCGCACCGAGCATGGTCATCGCGGCGGCGCGTATCTCGCGTCGCAACGGAATCGATACGGCCATGTTTGGGTGTGGACCACGCCCAGCCGCTGAAAGTCGCTCCCAAGCGCTTATGGCCGGCCCCACAAAGGCATTGTGAATTTATTTGGCTCCCCTGAATCGCCCGAACAAAGCGTTTTAGTGAAATGCGGGGTTCCAGAGATTCCTCCGAAGCTACCTCCGGGGATGCTCGACTAAGCCCTTAGTCCCACGGGGCGGGGTTGGCGAGAGGGGCACCATCGAAACCAGACAAGGGGTCCAGAGGGTCGCCAAGACCTTTTGAGAAGAAGATGAGTCTTGTGCTGGTCGGCAACCGCTCCTGTCCCTGATCGACCACCCGCGCCGCTTCCAGCCGGCGTCCCAGAAGAACCAGCACATAGGCCTCGCTCACGATAAGGTCGACGTTATTGGGCTCGGATTGGAGCAGGGCGCGGTAGATCCCTTCGGCCTCCAGATAGGACTCGCGAACCAGACTAATCTGCCCCATCTCGGCATGGGCCATGCCCTTGGCCACCCAGGCTTCGGCGTAATCGGGGACCGCCGCGACGGCCTGGTCCAGGTATTGCACCGCCCGGCGGTGGCGGTCCCTCTTCATGGCCTTCGCCCCCTTATTGGCCCGTGTGACGGCGAATTTGTTCGGGTCGTGGGCGCATGAGGCGACCAGCATCACGGCGGCGAGGACGATGAGGTACTTTTTGACGGGGGCCATGATCATCCGATCCTATCGCCGCAGGCCGAAATGCTTAAACGTTGAATCCTTGAGTTGAATCGCGCGGTCGCCTTGCCGGACTCGCACGCCGCGGCCCCGCACAACCTCGCCGATTTGATGGATCGGGGTCTTGATGCCCGCGCGGGCGAACGCCTCGCGCAACCGATCGATCCCTCTGTCGGTGCTGAACAGCAACTCGTAATCCTCGCCTCCGAAGAGGACCCATTGGATCGGGTCCTCAATGCCGAGTCGGGCCGCCAGGCGCGTCATGGCCGGCGTGGGTTTCAGCAGTTCGTGACTCAATTCGATCCCCGTCCCCGAAGCCTCGGCCAGTTGGTCCGCATCGTTCCACACCCCGTCGCTGACGTCAATCATGGCCAGGTCCGGACAGGCGCGAGCCAGCGCGGCGGCCTCGGCCAGGCGGGGGCTCGGCCGCAGGAAGCGGCGAATGAAGGCGGGGGCCGACTCGCCCCCATCCAACGCCGCGAGCCCCGCGCCCGCCTGGCCTGGCCGACCGGTGACGTAGAGCTTCTGGCCGGGTCGGGCGGCGTCTCGGCGAATGACTCGGCCCGTGACGGCCGGCTGCCCCAGGACCGTGATGGCGAGCGACCATTGCGGCGCGGCCGTCATGTCTCCCCCGACCAACGGACACCCCCAGCGTCTGCCCTCCGCGCGAAGTCCCTTGAAGAACGCCTCGATGCGCGAAACCGGGGAAGCGGCCGGGAGGCTGAGGGCCAGCAGGGCCGCAATCGGGCACGCGCCCATGGCCGCAAGGTCCGAGAGATTAACGGCCAACGCCTTGGCGGCCAGGTCGCGTGGGCTGGTCCATTCCCAACGGAAATGGACGCCCTCGACCATCGCGTCGGTCGCCACCAGAAGCGGACCGCGACCACGCCCGAGCATCAACGCGGCCGCGTCGTCCCCGATCCCAATCCGCGTGGTCCGTCGGCCGCTGTCCCGCGCGAACCAGCGCCGGACGCGCCGCAACCATTCCCGCTCGCCCAGTTGCTCCAAGGTTGCCGAAGAGTCGGCCAGAGCGTGAGTTGAACGGTTCATCCGATTGCGCGCGCTCATCGTGGCTGGCTCGATTCATCAGGGCTCATTGCGGCGGATGCTCAGGTTACCCAAACTCCAAGGCCGCTCCCAGTGGATTTTTCCGCCACGCCGATTCATGATAACCGTTGATGTCTCAACCCTCGGGTGTTTCCATGATGAACGCGTTATTGACCTGAATCAGATGATCTAATGTCCGAGCCAACGGTTACCACCCGCCCCTGCCCCGCTTGCGGCCATCCGAACGAAGCGCCATTCCTGTTTTGCTCCGAGTGCCATTCGCCGCTGATCAAGCTGGGGCGCTGGCGGATCACGCTCAACTTGATGCTGGCCTACGCGGTTTTCATGGGGTCGTGGACGTTGCGGGAATTCCTCCCGCCCGAGGAGGGGTGGGACTGGCCGCTCTTCGCGCTCTATAACACCTTCTTCATTCAGATCGCCATGTGGATGGTCAGCGGCCAGCGCAAACTGACGCTGCTCGTGCTGGCCTGGTACGGGTCGTTTTTCCTCGGCTTCATCGTCTATTTCTCGAGCAAGGTCTGGGTCGGCGAGGGAGAGGGGCTTCTGATCGAGCTGGTGGCCCAAATACCCGAGGTCGCCAAGGATTTCCCGGTTATTTTTTACTCCTGCCTGGCCGCGCTGCTGGTGTTGATCTTCGTGCCCGCCTACTTCCGCTGGGCCCGGCGCTACGGCTGGGTCAATGCCTCCCTGCTGGTGTTGATCACGCTGATCCTTCCCGCCTTGATCGCCTTGGCGTCATTGCGCCTGATTCAGTGGGTGCATCATGCGGGATGGTTCCCCAGCGTCTTTGGACCGGAGATGACCAATCTGCTCAAGAGCAAACCGTCATACGACAAGGCGCTGGGGCTGTTCGCGGTCAGTCTGGTGCGGCTGTTCATTTTCGAGGTCTTCATTATCGCCTCGATCCGGGGTTACGCCGAGGCCCGCCGGGTGCGCTTTCGCGCCACGTCGGCGGCCGGTGAGAACGCTTTCATCAAGACGGTGATCGCGCTTGCCGGCCACGTGCGGCGGTTCATGCTGACACTGGAACACCTGATTCGTTACATGGGCCGCACGCTGTGGCTGCTGGCAATCGATCTGGGTCAGATTCTGTGGGTCTTTATGCGCGAGGTGTTCCTGCCGGCCTTCGCCCTGTTCACGTCGGGTTGGTTGTTCTACCTTTTGATCCTTCAGACCCGCCGTTACATCGAGGTCGGTGCCACCTCGGCGGCCGCCCTGATCCTGGTTGGGCTCCTGGGCCTACTGGCTTGCCTGACCCTGTTCATGGGGACCAAGGGTTCACGGTGCTGGGCCCCGTTGCTGCGCCATCAGGGGCAATTAGTGGGCTGGCTGCTTCCCAACCTCATGCTGCTCTTCTTCCTCCTCTCGTTGACCCTCTACGCGACCGGAAGGGTGATGACCGATACCGAGGGGGCGGGGGGATTGTTCCCGCGCCGGCTGGGACCGGCGACCCTGGCGGTGGGCGCATTATTGGTTTTGCTGGTCGTCGTGATTTTCGTGCGCAAACGCTCGCTCTTCCAAGTGCAGTCGGAGGAAGAAGCGGCCGCCTCGGAGGCGGAAGCCGAACAGGTGGCCGCCCGCGCCCGAGCAGCGCTCGAAGAGGAATTGAGGGAAGGGAAGGGAAAGGCTTCTGGGTTCATTGGCAAGCTCTTTGGCTCGCTATCCACCCGGCTGCCGACCGCGGAGGTGCGCTCTCGCATGTTGGAGGTCAAGGCCCTGGCACGCAAAACCGGGCGCAAGGTGGGCGATCACCTCAAGGGCAAACCGCTCCTCGTGGATCGCCTGGCCGAAACCGTCGAGCAACGCGAGGAGAAAGAGGCGAAGCTGCGCTCTCTGGAGTCGGTCAAGGCTTCGGTCTCACCCGAGACCTATGCGCAACGTCACGCGCAATACCGAAGCGATCTGAAGAGGGCGCGCGATGAATTCGACCGTCTGGCCCTGGAAATTCGCGAGAGCTTCCAGATGCAGCTTACCCGCATGAAGAGGCAGCGGGACAGGTTGACCACCCTCCAAGCCCAGTGCTCCGAGATCGAGCGCATGGCCGAGGCGGGGGCCCTTGATGAAGAGGGCGAACGCAAGCGCGCCAAAGGCCTGGAAGAGGAGATCGCGGTGCTGGAGCCCAAAGTGGCGGCCCTTCAGCGCAAGATCGACTTCTTGCGGGAGGCCGTGGGGGGAATTGATCGGGAAAGTGAGAGTCAGAGCGAATGAAGGCACCGCAACGGGCTTTAAGATCCACCGCCGAAGAACGTCATCCAGGCCATCGCCCCAACGCCGCATAGCACCAGGAGCCCGAGGAGCGCGTTGAAGATCAGCACGTGGCGATTGATCTGCCGCGTCGCCACGTGGACCGCGGGCTCAAACTGGCGGGCCATCTGTTCGCGCAACTCAATGGCGACCAGGTCTCCGACCCGACGGGGCATGGCCTGGTCCATCGCCGAACGCACCTGGGTGTCGATCACCGAGGGCAACAATTCACGCGCCAAGCGCGGCACCGACTTGCCGGTCAGGCTGTCGATCGTCCCGATGATCTGCTGGCTGAGCTCGGGCGCTTTCTCCTGGACGGCCCGATCCAGGTGGACGGCCACTTTCTTGGGTAGCATGTGGCCGAGCATCTCGCGCACGCGCTCGCGGATCACGTTGGGAAGGGTCTGATCGGCCACGCGCCGCACGGCCCGGTCGGTCTGATCGCGCATGATCGTTTGCATCGCCTCGTCGACCTTGGTGGTGGCGAGTTTCTCGATCATCGAGCTGGCCACTTCGCGCACGGTCAGCTTGACCAGTTCCTGCTCCTTCTCGTTGAGCAGGTTGGTCACGCGGGCGTCCACCTCGGCCCGGGCGCGTTCATCGATCACCGTGGTGATGTTCTGGATGCAGCGCTCGACGATCAGTTGGGTCTTACGCTCGATGGCGCTCGAAATCTGCTCATTGGCCAAGGCACTCATCATCGCGTCGGTGGCTTCGAACAGATAATGGCGGGCCATCTCGTCCAGGCTGCGCTGCTCCAGGGTCTGTTCGACCTTTTTGAGCAGGCAACGGGGATCGAAGGGCTTCAGCAGATAACCGGAGGCGGCGGGGATTTCCATGCTCTCGCGCGCCGTGATGTCCTCTTCGCCCACCAACATCAATACGGGAATGGGATGGGTGGGAGCGTGCTGTTTCAGGATGCGCGTGGTCTCCTCGCCCGACAGGCCCGCCATCTCACGGTCGATGACCACCAAGTCGATGTCTTCGATACCGGGGTACGTGAGGGCCGCGGCGCCGTTGCTGGCGGTGGTGACTTGATAGCCCACGTCGCGCAATGCATTGCGGGCGATGTCTTGGACGGCCTGACTACCGTCGATAACTAGAATTGATTCGCCGGGCATAATGGTGTGTCTCCTGCTGTTGCGTCTACCTCAAATCTTTGCAAGTCGTCGTTCATCGGTCGCCGCGGGCGACTCAATTGGCCTCCCCCAGCCATTGAGCAACCCAAGAGCGCGGAAGGAAATCCACCGGGCAAGCAATCTTGTTTTTTTTCACGAACGGATGAGTGGCCTCTTCCATGACCGTGGAGGCGCGATTGCCAAGCTTGTTGCGGGCGAGCGCCGCCATGTTACGGCCCACCGCGGCCAAGGCCTCCATCGCATCTTCTTGGCAGCCGGTCAGCGTCGACTCGACACTCCCCGTGTAATCGACATATCGATCGTACTCGGACCCGTCCAGCCTGCCCCCACGCAATCTGATGAGGTCCGCCCGCGTGTAACGCATCCCTTCGCCTTTCCATAACTCCTCGAGAACCTGATCGGGCCGATTTTCAGCGCCAATTGCCGGTTGGGCGCAAAGGTGCTCGGCCAGTTGATTCATTAGCTGGCAAGCCCAGGTCACGCTCGTCTTGTATTGGCGATTGCCCGCCGTCTCGCTGGCGGCGGCCCGTTGGGCGCCCGTTTCCTGAGCGGCCGCGGCGCTGTCTTCGGAACGGCGCCGGCCGAAAAGGCCGCGCAGCCCGCCCTTGCTTTCCGGTGGTTGCCCGTCGGCTTCGGCCCGCGACCGCGCCTTGGCCGGGTCTTTTCCCTCGGGTTGCGGTTCCGACGCCGCCTTGGGCCGGGTTTCCACTTTTTGAATGAGGTCCTGCTTCAAGAGATCCTCAATGGCGCACAACGTTTCGAACCGGCCCAACGCTGAAAGGTAGATCAAATTCTGAACGGAGTTGCGGCCATTGATGAGCGAAAGGATGCGCCAAGTGTTGGGCTTGAGTCGCGCATCGGGCATTTGCTCGACACTGGAGTTGGCGGTGAAAACCTGATCGGCGTCTTCCATGGCGCTGCTGATCACTCGCCACTGCACCATATGTTGGGCGCTCTCCTCGACCAGTAATCCGATGTCCATCGACACCAATCCGCACCGCATCGACGGCGTGGCGCCGTGCTCGAACTTGAACGAGCCTTCGACCCAACTAAACAGCTCCCACATCTCCTCTTTCAGTTGCAGCGTCAGGGCCTCCCGAACCTGCTCGGCCGTCACCACCTTGCGCTCGATGAGCAGCTCGCCCAGAGGGAGGCCGCTCTCGCTCTCGCTTTGATGGGTCAGCACGTCCTCGAGGTCCTTGCGGCTCATGAAGCCGCTGTAGACCAGCAACTGACCGAGTTTGAGGAAGCACTCGGCCGAGCCGGTGCCGACCAACTGGCCCTCCTTGATCGTAAGCGCGACGATGCGGTGTCCCTTGATAAGGGTAAGGACGCCGGTCAACTTGCCCATCGCCAGGAAGCGCAAAACGTCGGACAGGGCGAAGGCGCTCAGGTTGCCTTCCAATTCCATCGATTTTTGATTGGCCGTGGTTGACATACCCGAATGGTTTCCTTGGTCGGGTTGGTCGATGTTGGTCTCAGAGCCCCAAACAGGTTCGCCAGTCTGCTTATCGGTGAATACGTCCCGGCGCATTACAGGCGGATGAGCGGCGGCCCTCCGCGGCGACCGGGCATGGACAAGATCGGGCGATCCATTGCGCTTATCGGCGGGGAGCGGGTCAAACTCAATCCCGGGGTCCGCGAGACGGGCTTTTTGGGGTGACATCGGGCGCAATCCGGCCATAATCCAGCGCTGAGCGGTCCGCCGATGGTTCCGCGGGCGCGCCTGGGGAGAGGGCTGGATGCGAGTTTTGCTCCAACGGGTCAGTGAAGCGAGCGTCACGGTGGACGGCGAGGTCATCGCGCGCACCGGGCACGGGTTCCTGCTTCTGGTCGGGATGGGACAGGAGGACATCGCCGACGAGGGGGCCTCTCTGGCACCGATGGCCCAAAAGATCCTCAACCTGCGGGTGATGCGCGATGATGAGGGCCGCATGAACCGCTCGATCCTCGATACGGGGGGAGAACTGCTTGCTGTGTCGCAATTCACGCTGCACGCCGATTGCCGCAAGGGCCGGCGCCCCAGCTTCATCGACGCCGCCCCGCCCGAGCCGGCCGCCGAGCTGTTTGACCGATTCGTGTCGATCTTGCGCAACGGTGGAACGCGCGTGGAGACCGGCCGATTCGGCGCCATGATGGACGTGCGCCTGGTCAATGACGGACCGGTTACGATTTGGCTCGACTCCCAACACCTAACCGGCGCCAGGGGCGAAGGCGGATGATCTCACGCGGTTTCTTAATTCTCCGCGGCCCCCAGTCGGCCCACCAACGCTATGTGGATGATTTCGGAACGAATCGACCAACGCATCATGATTGATCAAGGGGATGAAACGAGATGAAACCAACGGAGAAGACCGGTAACCGCGGAACTCATGGATTTGGGTCCAAGCCCGTGGGCAAGTCCCGGATGTTTTGGGCGGCGATTCTCATGATCGGCGCCGGGCTCTTGCACTCGGCCCAGGCGCTGGACTGGCCGGCCTGGCGGGGGCCTGATCGCGATGGCGCCTCCAAGGAGAAAGATTGGCTGGGCGAGTGGTCCCCGGCCGGGCCGCCGGTGTTATGGAGGGCCTCGGTCGGGATTGCCTTGGCCGGTGTGACGGTCGCCGATGGGGGCGTCTACACGATCGGTTGGGGCGACGAGGCCGATACGGTTCGACGCTTGGCGGAAGACTCCGGCGAAGAGGTCTGGTCCCACGCCTATCCTGCGGCGATTTTCAGTGACAACTTCCAAGGCCCCGCTTCCACGCCGACCGTCAGCAACGGGCGCGTCTACGGCCTGAGCCGCCGGGGGGACCTGTTCTGCCTCGATGCGGCGACCGGTAAGCCGCTGTGGGGCTGCGACGTCCAGGCCGAGTTCGGAGTCCCCCACGCGCCCCATGGTTTTTCATGCTCGCCGCTGATCGAAGGCGACATGATGATCATGGACATCGGCAAGACCATTGCCTTTGACAAGGCCACCGGCGAGGTGCTGTGGCAGACCAAGGATTACGGGACGTCTTATTCTTCGGCGATCGCGTTCGACCTGGCGGGCCACCGCTGTCTGGCGGTGTTCAACGCGAGCGGTCTGGTGATCCTGCGATTGGCCGACGGCGAGGAGGTCTGCCTGCAGGAATGGAACATGGAGGGAATCAACAACGTCAACGCGACGGTGCCGATAATCGACGGCGACCTGATCTTCATCAATTCCACCTACGAAATGGGCAGCGGCCTGATCAAGATCGCCTACCAGGGCGAGGCGGAAGTCGTCTACAAGAAACCGATGCGAGCGTTTCACCATTTCGCCAATTACGTGCTCCACAAGGGGGACCTTTACGGGATCGAGGAGAAGACGATTCACTGCCTCGACTTCAAGACCGGTGAGCAGCGATGGGCCGAAGCGGCGGAGCTCGGCAAGGGGGCGCTGATGCTCTCGGAGGGGAAGCTGGTGATTTTGAGTGAGGCGGGCGAATTGATCATCGCCAGCGCCACGCCCACCGGCTACGAGGAGATCCGCCGCGTCCACGTCCTCGGCGGCACAAGCTGGACCCCGCCGGTCCTGGCCAACGGTCGCCTCTATTGCCGCAACGGCAAGGGGGACCTGGTATGTTTGGCTCCGCGTGGGGGTGAGGCCGGCGCTGGTGAATGAAGCCGTGTCAGAGGCTGATCAACCGCGCCGGGATAACTCCCCTTCGCCGAGGTCCGGTGACAATGATTGAAGAGAGGACTCCGGCTGACTCCGCCGGCGTGGTCCAAGCACCCTTAACCGTCCGCCAGGCACTCGAGTTGGCGACGCGGCGGTTGACCCATGTGGGGATCGAGCGGGGCGCGCTCGATGCGAGTCTGTTGCTGGCCGAGGCGTGCGGGACGGACAGGCTTGGAATTTACACGGACCCCGACCGGAGCTTGAGCGCCTCCCAGTGCCGGGCGTTTCAGGACCTGTTGGAGCGGCGAGCGCGGCGCGAACCGGTCGCTTATATCCTGGGTCGACGTGAGTTCTACGGGCTGGATTTCGGGGTGACGTCCGACGTGCTCATCCCTCGGCCCGAAACCGAATTACTGGTCGAGCGGGCAATCGCGTGGATCAAGGCGCGCGCCCCGGCGCACCCCCAACCGTTGCTGGCCGATATCGGGACCGGTTCGGGCGCGATTGCGGCGACGGTGGCCCATATCTGCCGCGTCGGCCGGTGGATCGCCACCGACGTCTCGGCGGCGGCCCTCGAAGTTGCCCGCGCCAACGCCGCCCGCCACGGCGTCGCCGACCGGATCGACTTCCGCCAGGGTCACTTGCTCGAACCCATCGGCGAGACGCTCGACGGACTATGCAGCAACGCCCCCTACGTCGCCGAGCGCGACCGGGATTCGCTCGAGCCGGAGATCACCGTTTGGGAACCCCCCGAGGCCCTCTTCAGCGGCCCCGATGGTTTGGACCACATCCGCGAGCTGATCGCCTGCGCCCCCGCCCGCCTGCGTCTCGGCGGCCTATTCTTGACCGAATGCGGCCAAGGCCAAGCCGAATCGATCCTCCGGCTCCTGGCCGAGGACGGGCGATATTCACCGGGCCGCGTGCATCACGATGACGCCGGGATCGGCCGGGTGATCGAAGCGGAATGCACGCAGGCATCCCGCCGAAGGCGTGGATCTCTTCCTCCCTCCTGACACACATGCACCCGCGCGACGCCCCCCGTCTATCCCGGCGAACCAACGAATCGACGGCCGATTGGGTCCCCCCACCCGGCCTGATGTCAATGACGATCGCTCTGGCGGGCCTTCCGGCGACTAAAGTAGACTCGGAGCCGTTGAGTTTGCGCACGTAAGAGCGAGGAGCAAATCATGGAGTTGAAGCATTATCGACCCGCGCCCACCACGGAACCGACCACGCAAGAGATCGTCCAATGGCTCGGGGGCGAGGCGCGCGAACCGGCCGATGCCGGGGTGAAGTACACCGGCGTCGCAACGTTGGCCGAGGCGGGAGAGGGCGATATTTCATTTGTGGTCGATGATAAGGCCGCCGCCGAGGCCCGCGCGAGTCGTGCCGGGATGCTGATCGTCTCGCGGGCGAACGACGTCTCGGGCCGCCCGCGCGTGGTCGTCGAGAATGTCTGGAAGGCCATCGCCGCGCTACTTGACCGGCTCCATCCGCCGCCGTCGTCGTCGCCCGGCGTCCATCCGACGGCCGTCGTCGCCGAAAGTGCCCGGCTCGCGGAGGGGGTTTCGGTGGGGCCTTACGCGGTCATCGGCGAGCGGTGCGAGATCGGCGTGGGCACCCGCATCGGCCCCCATTGCTCTTTGGAGTCGGGCTGCCGGTTGGGACGCGATTGCCGGCTCGTCGCGCGGGTGACCATTGCCTGTCCGGCCATCGTGGGCGACCGGGTGTTGATCCATCCGGGGGCGGTCATCGGCGCGGATGGTTTTAAGTATGAGTTGGTCGATGGCCGGCCGCTCAAAATCCCTCAGGTCGGAACGGTGGTCCTCGAGGACGACGTCGAGATCGGGGCCAACACCACGGTTGACCGCGCCTTCCTGCACGAAACCCGGATCGGGCGCGGCACGAAGATCGATAACCAGGTCCAGATCGCTCACAACGTGCGAGTGGGGGCCGGCTGCCTGATGGCCGCCCAGGTTGGAATTGCCGGGTCCACGCGGGTCGGCAATGGATGCTTGATCGGTGGTGGGGCGGGCATCGCCGACGGCCGAACCATCGGCGACCACGCGAAGATCGCCGCCCAGAGCGGGGTGTACCACGACCTGGAGGAGGGAACGGCGGTGATTGGCTCGCCGTGCATGCCGGTCAAGCAGTATTGGCGGATTGTCGCCCTATGGAGACGGCTGCCCGAAATGGCGCGCCGACTCAAGTCCCTTGAGCCGCGCCTCACGGAGAAGGAAAACCGGGGTTGAGCGAACGGGATGCCCCAACTCGCTCAGGGCGCCGCATCCAGCCTAATGCCAGGAAAAATAGTCGTAGTCTTCCGGCTCGGTGACATCGTGCCCGAACACGACGCTGGAGTTGGGCTGCGATACGAGATAGTGGATCGGACGCAGGATGACGTATTCCATCGCAATCCCAATCGGGTGCAGCACATAGGCCACGATGCGCAGCGGATAATCCGTGTCGTCGCGGTCGTATTCATGCACCGAGGCCCTCCCGGGCGCCAACATCAACGCTCCAGCCAGTATGGCGATCACCAACAGTTTCTTCATGGCCTTCATTCCTGACGTCGACGCGAGAGAATGGACCTCTTCCATCTCGTTGGTCTTATCGGCCCACGCGCGGAAAGTCTTGATGGGGAAGTTTCGGGTTTCGGCTCTCGGGTTTCGTAAGAAACAGGGATGATCAGAACGCCTCTTCAAAGTCAACCGAGCTCGCGTTTCCTCCGATATTCGATACCCGACACCCGAAACCCGCCCCTACTCTTGATCATCCGAAATCTTCTCCAACACGTCCTCGCTGACGAAGATCGGCAATTTGCGTTTGGTGGCCAGGACCACCGCGTCCGAGGGGCGGCTGTCGATCAGCTCTTCGGTGCCGGCCGCGGTCCGCACGATCAGCTTGCCGAAAAAGGTCCCCTCGCGCAGGTCGTCGACGACGATGCGCTGGATCTCGCCGCCGAGACTATCGAGCACGTTAAAGATCAGGTCGTGGGTCATCGGGCGTTTGTTGACCACGTCGTGCAGTTCCAAATCCAGTACCAGCGCCTCGGCGTAACCGATGTAGATGGGGAATTCACGCGCCCCGCCCTTCTCGCCCAAGACAATGACCTGCCGGCTGCCCATGACGTCTTCCTTCATCAGAATCTCGCGCAGTTCCATTTCGATCAGGTTCATCTCACCGTCCATCAGCTCACGACTCCCTCCACGGCGGCCTCGGGCCCCTATCCAGACGCTCCGGTGATCCGCCCCGCCGGGCATGGCATGCCGGGGCGAATTGTCCCTTAGAGTCTAGGCTTGCCTGATGCGGGGTGTCAAACACTGCCGCGTGCCCGGCGCGCTGAAGGGTGCGATTCGGATTTGGAAGTAAACGCCGCTTCGACCAAGCGTCCCCCTTCTCCTTGCTGATCGGCTCCGACGCGGCCTCCGCGCGGAGGTTTTCCAGCCACGGAGTTTCGTGAAATCCGGCGCGGATGTGTTATGCTGGATGCACGCGAATGGAACGTGGGAATGCGCAGTTCTCAAGACGCGCGGGCGGCGAGGAGCCGAATGATGCGGGAACCTCAATCTTACAGCACCATGACCCGGGCGACCGCTTTCCTGCTTTTGGCTTGTGCGGCGAGGGTCGCGCCGTGTCAAGTCGATAACACGCTCACCATCGATCTGCCCGGCGGCGTGCCGTTGGAACTGGTCCGCATCCCGGCCGGCGGCTTCCAGATGGGATCGAACGACGACGCGAGCTGGTCCGCGTGCCATCCCTGCGAGCAGCCGGTCCACGCGGTCAACATCAACTACGATTTCTTCATGGGGAAATATGAGGTCACGCAGGCCCAATGGGAGGCCGTGATGGGGACGAATCCGTCCTTCTTCATGGACCAACCCAATCATCCCGTTGAGACCGTCTCATGGGACAACTGTCAGGAATTCATCACGACGCTCAACGCGTACGTCGCCCAGACGCAACAGTGGCCGCCCATCCTCCGCTTGCCCAGCGAGGCGGAATGGGAATACGCCTGCCGGGCCGGGAAGCAGACAAGGTTTTCCTTCGGCGACGCGGCCTGCGGCCCCGACGAATGCAATACATGCGAGCTCGGCAATTACGCCTGGTGGTGTGGGAATTCAGAACGTCTGACCCATGAAGTTGGGCAACTGACCCCTAACTTCTGGGGGCTTTACGATATGCATGGAAACGTCTGGGAATGGTGCGCGGACAACTGGCATGAAAGCTACGCCGATGGTTCGCGTCCCGGCGACGGGAGTCCATGGTTGAGCTCGACCCCGCCTCGACCTCTTCGGGTGCTCCGGGGCGGCGGTTGGGTCGCCGCCGCACGGAACTGTCGCTCCGCTCATCGAACCGCGATTGCGCCAGGCGAAGGATCCCAAAGCCTTGGGCTCCGCCTGGCGCAGTCGGGGGATCCCCAAAGCGATAATCATGCGCACCGTTCCTGGCGGTTGTATCGGTAAGCCGGAGATTGCGCAATCCCCGATATCCCGTCCCGCCCAACTTGCGCCCCATTCAAAGAGTCACCCCATGGGATTCGCTTGAAGCCTTGAGCGGAACGTGGTCGATGTCCTTGCGCTCGTCACGGTTGACCGTCCTCAGGCTCACCCTCTTCGAACCTGAGCGAAGCCGAGTTGATGCAATAGCGCTGATGGGTGGGGGCGGGGCCGTCGTCGAAGACGTGGCCGAGGTGGGCGTCGCAACGGTTGCACAAGACTTCGGTGCGGCGCATGAAAAGGCTGCCGTCGGGCTTGGCGGCGACGTTGGGCTCGGCGATCGGCTCCCAGAAGCTCGGCCAGCCGGTCCCCGAATCGAACTTGGTCCGCGAGCTGAACAGCGGATTGCCACAGCAAACGCAATGGTAGGCGCCCTCGCGCTTGTTCTGGACGTACTCGCCCGTGAACGCCGGCTCGGTTCCTTTCTCGCGGGTCACGTGATATTGCTCGGGCGTGAGCTGCTTTTTCCATTGGGCGTTTGTTTTCACGGTCTTCTCCTCGGCTTGGGTGAGATTGAGCGATGGCCGGCGATCCGAGTCCGTCATCCTCCGATGAGTCGCGCGAGGCGCCCCATCATGTCAGGGCCATCAGGAGAAACGGGCGGCCAGGCCGAGTCCGGATCACCCGTGACGGCGAGAGAACGCCTCATCCGACCCCGGGCAACTGGGAGGCCACCTGGGGCGAGTCCAGCATGTCGAGCCGACCCAGTTCCTGGATGCGGCGGTTGATCTCTTCGGTCTCGTGGTCGATTTGCTGCTGCTCTTCCTCCAACGCCGTCACGCGGGCCAGTGCCCGGGGCATGTAAACGCCGCGGATTTGCTGGCGACGCCGGCGCAGTTGCCGGAGTCGATCCTCCCGCTCGGACCGCTCCTGGTTGATCAGGTCGATGATCCGCTGGCGGGTATCGCGCGCGGCGGCCTTCATCTCGCTTTCGGAGCGGGCCATCGCCTCGTGGGCGTCCTGGACCTCGGCCTCGGCCCGTTCCAGGCGGGTTCGGATCTCCGGGTCCCGGCTGTTGCGGGTGAACTGCTCGAAATACTCGCGCCGCTCAGTCTCTAGGCGGTCCAACCGGTGCCGAAACTGGGCCTTTTTGGCATCGTGATTCTCCTGAATCGATTTAAGCTCATCCAGCAAGGTTTTCAAATTCATCTTCTTCGATGTCATTTTAGTCCCGGCCCCTGGCCTATAACCGCGTGCCCTGAAATGCGGTCGGCCCATCCGTGGGCCGAAGTCCGGCGGCCTGCGGCCGCGGAGAATAGCATCTATCACAAACAACCGAGCTTGTCCCAACAATTTGTCGCCCAAAAGGCCGAACTTGTAATTTGTTAGCGAAGGGGTGGCGACTTCATGTCACTCACCGGATGGAGTATATACCCTCAACTCGCTCTCGCCAAGACCAAATGGGGGACGACGCGGTTGGTGTAACTAATCAATACGCCGACGCTATATCTCGACACATGGGGCCGCAACACAATGACAATGAATACCGCTTGCAAGATGGCTCCGGTTAACAAGAGAATCTCTCAGGCCCACCGCTCGTGATCTCGGAACGGGCGTTCCGCAAACTCCGGTAGGAGGCGTTGATGGTGAGGGATTCCTGCGTTTGCCTTTGTCTTATCATGCTCGGTCAAGTCGCTTGGCCGTGCGGCGCCCGCGCTCTGAACTCATTCGATCATCCCGATCAGGTTGCGGTCGGTCTGGAGCGGGCCCACACCGTCGATTTGGCCGGGCGGTGGCATTTTAAGGAAGATCCGCATGACGTCGGCGAGGGCGAGGGTTGGTTTCAGCCCGGCCAGGTGCGCGGACGGACCGGAGACGTGCCGCTGCCGTGGCAACTTGCCTTCTTCCCCGACTTGCAGGATTTCATCGGCGCCGCTTGGTACGAAAAGGCCGTCGAGGTCCCGCCGGCCTTCGCCGAGCGCCGCGTGACGCTTTGTTCTTATGGCATTGGGAATGACGCGCGGGTGTGGGTCAACGGCCGGTTCGCGGGCGAGATTTTGGATACCCAGAACAGCCCCTTCGCGCTGGATATCACCGCCCAAATCCAACCGGGCCAACCCAACACGCTCACCATCAAGGTCACCGATCCCGATAGCGGCATGCTCGGCAGTTGGACCTACAACCGCGCCAGCGGGTTGTGGCAGAACCTCTGGCTCGAAGCAACGGGCCGATCGTTTATCGGCGACATCTTTATGCAGCCGAACATCGATACCGAACAAGCCGTCGCCAGGATCACCGTCATCGAGCCGGAGGACATCGCGCAAACGGAGAATGGTTTAAGCGTCACGCTTATCGATCCCGATGGAACGACCCAAGATGAAGTGCAAGCGGCGGTCGCGGCGGGCGCTCAACAAGGCGTTGGGCGAGTCATCGAGATACCGCTTCGGATACCCAGTTCCAGTTTATGGGACACCGAAAATCCAAACTTGTACAGATTGGAAGTTGCGTTAAGGAGTGGGAACGGAGACGTCATCGACGAAGCGGCCACGCATTTCGGCATGCGCAAACTCGAGGCGCGCGGCGACCGCGTGTTCCTTAACAACCGGCCGATCTATCTCCTCGGCGGGGGGCTGGATCCCGGTCCTTACGGCGGGGCGTTGGATGTGAATTATCATTTGCCTCCGCCCTATCGACCGCTAACGGACCAACAGGTGCGCGATGAGGTTCTGAAGATCAAATCGCTCGGCGTCAACTGGGTGCGCTGCACGCTGCGGCCCGCCCCGCCCCGTTTTTTAAAATGGGCCGACCGGCTCGGCCTGTTGGTCTGGAGCGAATGGCCCTGGTACCGCGACTCCGCCGTGGATGCGGAGGGAAACCCTTCGCCCACCGTTAAGCGTAAGTGGACCGAGATCGCGCTGCGCGATCGCAACCACCCATCACTGATGATGTGGGGGATGTTCAACGAAGGTCTCCCGGTGCCCGATCCCGAGAAATTCATTACCCAGATGAAGGCGTTCCTTGATCGGCTTAATCCGTACTGTTTCAAGCTCGACAGCTCGGGAGGCCGGGCCCTGAGCGGCCTGCATTTCCCCGAAAACCACATCCTCTCCGACATCGATGACGTTCATTGGTATCCATCATTCTTTCACTTCGATCATTTGCGCGAGCTGATCGGCGGGACGCGCTCGTGGGGCAAGCCGGTTGCGGTGACCGAATTCGGTCCGATTCCCTATATCCAAAACGCCGCCAAGATCCGCCGGATGTGGGACGGGGAATTCCCCGGTTGGGCCGGAGCGGTCGCGAGCAATTACGCGAGTTATGGAGAAACGGCCCCGGTCGAGGATCGCTTCAAACGCTGGAACCTTGATCGCATCTGGGGCAGCTTCGACGCTTTCGCCGAGGCCAGCGATCTGTATTACGGCAAGGGTCTGAAGCACCAGATTGAACTGATCCGCATGAATCCGCAGATGTGCGGGCTGTTGCCGTGGGTCTACGAATCCACGCCTCACCCGACGGGCTGGATCGACTATTTCGGCGACAAGAAAGCCTTCGCGGATGATTTGGCCCGGATCATGACGCAGGACCTGATCGTCGTCGATATCCTCGGCCGCCGCAATTTCTGGGCGGGCGAAACCGTTCGTGCCGATATCCATGTCTCCCACTTCGGCGCCGACGCGGTACTGGAGGGCGCCGTTGAGTGGTCCGTTGAGGGACTCGATGCGCGAGGCTGGATCGAAAAAGTATCGGTGCCCGCCGGCCAGGTCCGGCGCGTCGGAGAAGTGACCTTTCGCGTTCCGGAACGCTCGGCGGCGGGTGCGCATCGACTTATCGCGCGTTTGGAAAACGTCCGGGGTGAGTTGGTCCATGAGAACGGCATCGATGTTTTCCTGTTCCCATTCGATGATCGCCGTCCGCTGGTCGATTCGGTCGCGGTGCATGTCACGCTGGGATGGCGTTTTCAGATCAATGGTTACAAGAATGTCGGGCCATTGCTGACCACCCGTGTCGATGAAACGACGACCCAGGTCCTGGAAAGCGGCGGCACGGTGATCCTGCTGGCCTGCCCCGACATGGTTCCGGGATTCCCCCATCTGACCTATCGCGAACTCGACCCGTCCATCCTGCCCTTTCTCCAGTCGCATGGGCTTGATCTGGGAAGCGCCGAGCAGGGGGCGCACGGCGACACCTACTTCATCAAACCCGAATTCGAATTGTTTCAACGCATTCCGTATGAAAACCCGCTGGCATGGCCTTTCCGCGCGGTCTGGCCGCGCCGAACGATCCTCGGCATGGAGGCCGAAGATCAGGACGACATGCTGGCCGGGGCATTCGGGATGATGATCGGCTCGCGCGCCTACGACTCGTCGGGGACGGCGCGTCCGGGCGAAGTCAACGCCACGATCGCTCAATTTCGTTACGGCAAGGGACGCTTGATCATCTGTACGTTCAACCTCCTCAACCCATACTTGGACGACCCGGTGGCCACGATCATGCTCAACGACCTGATCGCCTACGCCCACGGAGATTTCGAGCCTAAAATGCGGCTGAAATAATCGGGCCGCGGCACTCATCGAAGCGGCAACGCCTCATCGTATTTGCAGTGTTTGTCTAAAATGTGAATGACCGGCGCGAGCTCACTATTCCCATATCTGAATCACACCCGAGCGTGGGCCCGACTCCAGTTACACTTGAGAACCACCTCCCGGATGACGTAGAATCGCCGTGGAACCTGCGATTTTTCAATCCCACCGCAAGGAGCGCGCGCCATGGCCGTGGAGAAAGCCAAGAGCCTTACCCCTTCCCAACGCAACACCGAAGCGATCATCAAACACTTGGAGGAATACATCTCGATGCGGTTTGACCAGGCCATCCGGATCAACCCGGAGCTGCAAACCGTCAAGGAAGACCTCATCTTTCATGAAATGACCAATGTCCGCCATTGCCTCAACGGCGACAAGATCTACGGACCGGTCCGTCATATCGTCTCCGACATCCTGCTGTGCGATAGTCGCAAACGCCGCGAGGGCCTGATGTCATCGAACGACCAGACCTCGATCCAGGTCGAGATCGTCAGCCACTGTCAGGATGAGCTCGTGGAAGCGACGCGCGGACGGATCCGCTTTCACGATCTTAAGTCCTTCTACGCCGCCATCAACCCGGCGCTGAGCGACATGCTCGACCTGATCGAGTCTTGGATTTGGTGGGACATCTACGACGCCGCGACGCTCGTGCGGTTCGATCAGAAGATGGGCGTCATCTCGACCATCGGGCAGAAGCGTTTCACCCCCGAGATGCGCAAGGGCTACCTGGCCATGCTGCAGGCGGTGATGGGCGAGGAAGACGCCAACATCGCTCGCATGAGCGAGACGGATATTTTGAAGTACGAACTCAAGCGGTTGCTGGAAATCCGCGACCGGTGGTCAGCTCGCCGCAAGGGCGAGCGCGGATACACCTACATTTTGAAGCGCGATGAACTGCCCGCCGCCGAGGACCAGCCCGAGGAGGAAAAGGAACTCGGCCCGCCCTACAATTTCAAGGAGCGCCAGTTGGAGCAAATGGATAAGTCGCTCCAGACGCTCAAACAGCAGCTTGCACTCCTCCTCCAACAGAAGCAGGAACAGCAGCAGTAGCAAGCGAAATAACTATTCGCGGGCGCAGTGGACGCGCTCGTCCGGCGCGGCGCATCGCATCTTTGCGGCGATTCATGCCCGGATGCGCTTACTCGTACAGTATCCAACCACGGGGACCAGCGGCGTTTCCTTGATTTCCGCCGCCGGGGTCGGTCCCGATGATCATGACCGCCTCGTCGCTCGTGTCGAACATCTCCGGTGCCCAGGTGCTGGTGACGCGCACGCGGTAATTCGAACCGCTGGGGACGTCCGGGACGCGGATGAAGGTCAGCGACTCGCCGTCGGGATCCCAGTCATGACCCAACGCGGCCACCGCTCCCTCCATGTCCCGCAGCTCGAAAACCACGCCCGTGCCGGCGATCAGCGGGTTGGTCTGCCAGATGATGGCCTGGGTCGAGTCGACTTGCCAGGTCTCGCCGCCGTTGGGAGCCAGCACCCGCACGGCCCCGCCGGTGATCGTGAACGGTTCGTCACTGTCGTCAAAGAGCGAGGGATCGAACGTACTGATCACTCGCACGCGGTAGTCGGACCCCGCCGGCACGAGCGGGAGGTAAACTTCGGTGGTCTCCAGGCCATCGCGGTCCCAACCATAGCCCAGGCTCGCGACGCGACCCGCGTCGTTGATCAATTCGAAGCGCATGCCGGTCCCCGCCTGAGGGATGTCCGTTTCCCACGCGATCTCGAACAGACTGTCCCCTTCAAACATCTCGCCGCCATTGGGTAGGTGGACGATCACCGGCGGATTTTGGGGTTCGGCGCCGCAACTGACGGAATCGCCAACTTGAAAGTCGTCGATCAACCAACCTCCGCCGCCTTCGACCACCACGCTCTCATCGGAGGCAAAGCGGAACCCGACGCGGACGGGCCCGCTGAAGTCGCTCAAGTCGACCAGCACCTTCTGCATTCGTCCGAAGGTCCCGCCGGTCCAGGCCGGCCGGCCGGCAATCGGGCTGTAGAAATCCGTGTCGATGGGAGGATCGTAGCCGCCCTCCAGGATGAAGGGCTCCAGGTCGGTCCAGGTTTGGCCGCCATCGTTCGATAGCTCGATGACGGCACCGTCAAAACCGTCTTCCAGTTCATAAGTGTGCCAGAAACGGAGGCTTCCTCCGGCCTCGACCAGCGGGGAAACCAGCCGGGCGTCGGTCACGTGGTCCAGGCCGGGCGCGAAACCGAAGACTTCATCGCCGCTGAGCGCAAACGGGCTTTCCCGCACGGCCCAGTTGTCTTCGCCCTCCAGGGCCGAGTGCCGCCAAGGCTGAGGGTGGTCGGCGCGGAAGGGGTCAAGGAACCCGCCCGGGCCCGGCAGCCCGGTGCGGCCCTCGAAGCAAGCCGTCTGGTCGGTCGAATTCGCAACGTTCCCCGCCGCATCAGTTAGGGTGATCCTTGAGAAATAGGAGGTGCATGGGCTCAAGCCGGCGAGCGAGACCCGGTGGACGGTAGCCAGCGCGCTCTGGCTTGAGAATGCAAAGTCGGCGCACGACTCGCCGGCCTCGATCTGAACGGAAACCGGTTCATCGGCGACAACCTCAAGCGTCCATTCGCTCATTCCCAACACAACGCTACGGACGCTTTCGATTGTCGGAGGGACGCAATCCAGGAGGGCCTGGCTCGTGAGCAGTTGCATGTTGCCTTTGCCGTCGTCGTCATCGAGGTAGGTGACCGTGAGCATATCCTCGGGATCGCCTTGAATGAATTGGTCGCCGTGCAGGGCCGGCTGGTCAAGCGGCGCGAAGAGCAGGGAACCCACATGAACGCTCTCGCCCGCGTGCGCGGTCAATTCCAGGATTTCGAGGTCCCCCTTGAGGCTGGAGACCTCGACCTGGAGGGGACCGGTGGTGATGCTGGCGTCGAAGACCCGAACTTCGAGCGCGTCTCCGCAGGCGTAGGGGGCGTTCAGTATCTCCAGACTGGTCTTGATCTCGGGAATGAACTGCTCGAAGACGGTGGTCTTGGTCACCTCCTCGGCCGCTTCTTCATTGGGCAGACGGTTGGATTCGAAACAGGCCCCATCATCCACGTAATCGGTCTCCCCGCGAACCAGGATGCCCTCGACCATCCCGGTCTGGGCATTGAAGACGGGCGAGCCCGAATTGCCACCGTAGGTATCGAGATTGGCCTTAAAGAACCCGGCGGGCGCGTTGTCACTCACCGCTGTCTGAGCGCCGAAGGCCAGCTTGAGCGGCAGGCCCGCCGGGTGGCCGATCACCCCCAACGGCGTCCCGACCTCCACCACGCCCGCGCGCCTGATGTCCATGGGTTCGGCGTCGGGGGACGTGACGACCCGATCCACGCGCACGACCGAATAGTCCTCGTCGAGGTCCTTCATGCGCCCCACGATTGCGACCCCTTGATAGACCTGGTCGGCGTCGACCGTCCCGACCGGTGTCAGGCCATCGAGCATGTGGTATCCGAAGACGAATCGCATGGGATTGAGATCGAACTCATCGAAACAGTGCCCCGCGGTGGCGATCAGGTCTGGGCCCACCAGAAACCCCGTGCATTCGGCGGCGACCGGTTGACCGGCGAAGGGTTCGCCCTCGCAGGCGGGCAGGCCTCGCTCGATCCACACCGAAACCACGAGGTCAAAGGTCCCGTCGCCATTGTCCCGGACACGATTGGAGCGGATCAGGGCGCAGGTCGAAGCGGCCAGTCTGCGCCTCATCGGATCGGTCTCTTGGTACAGATCGATTCGGTCGTCGGGCCCATAAATGACCTGGGGTTGGATGGGGGAAGGAATATCGTCCCACGGCTCCCCCTCGATCGCCGAGCGTCCACCGGCGTCCGGGGGCGGCTCCGCGGCCATCAGGGGCGCTGGCCGCGGGAGCAATAAGACGGCCGTCAGAAACAGTAGTTCCGGCCCGCGGCGGCCCAGGCGTGGGCACTGACTGATGAATCTCAAAGGAGCGTATCTATCCCTCTAATCCGCGTCTCCGGGCGATGACCGATGACCCCGGCGAACCGGGGAAGCGGGTGGTTCCCTACCCCTAAGTATATACCGGAAGTGGGGTCGATTCCTATACCGAGCAGCCACCGGCCGCGGCGCTTTCGGGTTATCGCGAAGCCAAATCATGCTCTGGGTTCCCCTCGGCGGGGCGTGGCCTCAGCCTGAGGGCGCCGGAACCTTGCAAGGCCCGGCGAGGAGGATGTCCGTGTGGCTTACTTGGATTGGGCGGGGTGGGCGGTTGACAAATCGGGGCCGCTGACGGCTGGGCGGGCGTTCCACCCGCTTCGGCGCGCTCGGCCGCCGGTTCCGGCGCCAAGGGCAGGTCGATGATGACTTGCTTGCCCCCATCGCGGCGTGGTTCCAATTCGATTCGCCCCTTCATGCGGCGAATGAGTCCGCGCGGGATCGTATAGTTGAAGAGCCGGCCGTGGGTCATGGCCTCGTAAGGGACCAGGGGATCATTGCGCTCCTGGGTGTCGTGCTCATCGAAGGGCTCGCCGTTGTCCTCGACGATCAGGCGCAGATTGTCCTCCACGGCCGAGCCGACCACTTGGACCCAGTTTTTGCGATCCGGCCCCTCGAACGAATTACAGGCCCGGTGCATGACGGCCAACATCACCTGCAGCATCAGGCCGGGGTCGGCCTGCACCGCGCCGTCCTTCTCGTCGAGTTGCACGGTTACGTCGATGTTATTGCGCTCAATCGGCTCACCTAGCAGGTCGACCGCGGTCTCGATCAGCGTTGTCGGGTCGATCCCCGAGTTCGATTTCGGAGTCTTACTGCGCCCGACGCGCAGCAGTTTGTCGACGATCGCCTTGGTTTGATCGCCCGCTTGCCGAATCGCCGCGACCTTCTGCTTCTGGGCTTCGTCCAGTTTCGGATCCTGGCCCAGCAACTGGCAGTAACTGGAGAGCGGCACCATGGCATTATTGAGTTGGTGACCCAACGCGGCCACCGAGGCGCCCAGGGCCGCCAAGGGCCCGGCCCGGCGGCACGATTGGCGCGCCTGTTCCGCCTGGGGCGAAGAGTGTCGCAAACTGACTCTTGGCTTCGTCAAGCCCCTGGCGTGTGAAGAGCGCCTCGTAGGCATGACCGGAAATCTGGGTAAAGGTTTGAATGAGGGGCTTGGCCGCCTGGACGATCCGGTCGGTCTCCTCGCCCGCCTCGATGGCTAGTAGGCCAATCCGGCGCTGGCGTCCCCAAATCGGCGCCGCCAACATGGTTTTGAAACCCAGCTTGTGGAAGAGCCAGTCGCCGGGGTCCTCTTTGCCGTTGAGCTGATGCCAGAGAACGTCTTGGCCTTCCAGGATCCGTGACTCCAACCGGCCCGATTTCAGATGCACGGCCTGCGCGAACGCGGCGGGTCCCTCCCCTTGGCCGTCGACCCAGTGGGCGAGATGGAGGGTTTGCGTCGCCTCGTCCAGCTCGTAGAGGATCCCAGTTCATTATATCCACTTCGCCAGATCAGAATAGAACTCCGACTCCACCCTGACGCAGCTGCGGGAGTCGTCGCCGGGATCCATAGTCGGGAGGTGTGTCCCACACGCCGGTCACGAGACCGGTATAACCGCTCTTTGCGGTTCCCCCCGAATTTCGGACCACCGGCTTAAGTGGAATCTGTATCCTGAAAAGGACACGAAAGGACGGATACAGATAGGACGAAAAGGAAGAACTTTTACGGACGCATTCAAGGCCAGGGTGGCTTTGGATGCCGGCC
>CAUZJO010000043.1:0-31679 GCA_963580245.1 Candidatus Sumerlaeia bacterium
CGCCGCAGGTATTGTTCGTCGATCAAGCGCATCAGCATGAGGTTCTCTTCGGATTCGGACGCGGGCGAATAATAGAAACCCGACCGCGTCACGGCGGCCAGCGCGCACTGGCGACGCATGGAATAATGCGGGTCCGGCCCCACCCAAGCCAGGCGGGTCGCGCCCGGCAGGCTCATAGTTGTTTTTGAGCCATTTGATGTCCATTTTCAGCCGGCCAATTTCTTCGTAAAGTGGAGCCGTCAGCTCCTCCTCGGTCTTCGCCAGCCGGTTGATTTTGCCCGAAAATAGTTCCGGAGCCTTCGTCAGGAGTTGCTTCTTCCACTCCGAGATCTGGTTGGGGCGCACCTGATATTGGGTTGCCAACTCGGCCAAAGTCTTCACGCCCCGGCCGGCATCCAAAGCCACCCTGGCCTTGAATGCGTCCGTAAAAGTTCTTCCTTTTCGTCCTATCTGTATCCGTCCTTTCGTGTCCTTTTCAGGATACAGATTCCACTTAAGCCGGTGGTCCGAAACTCGGGGGGAACTGCAGCTTCCCCTCTGCCCCACTCGCGCCAAGGCCACGCCTCGGCACCCTACTCTCTTCAGAGGGGTACTCCGATTCGGGTCGGCAGAGGGGTACAACCCCCCAGATGGGAGCCGAGCCGGAATTAAACTCTGTCGTGAGTGTTAATTGAGTTTTTTTACTCAATCCACCCGATAGTGTACTGCGTCACCTTGAAATCGTCAAATTCCATCGCTGCGTTTGCTGCTTCCTCCAGATTCAGAGATGTGGGTTTCCGAGGCATGGGGAGGATCTCTGTAAAGTCTGTTTGAGTGCCGGGACAGCCTGATCCAGCCGTCCCATAATCGACATTGCGTCAAACCTCCGGCCGGTTATCCCTGTCGAGCCGCTCCTCGGCAGAGCCCGCTTTCGCTTCACCGACGAAGACCATTATTGTTGCCTGGTTATGGGGTGTCAAGCCCAGACACCGGGCCCGACCCCCGGTCTCACTGATTGGAATCGACGGACAAGCCGGAGACCTTAAACTCGAGCCCGCTCCGTCGCCAAAGCGGCTATGGCGCTTCGGCGACCGAGCCCCGACCCTAATACCTCCACAACGTATACCGATAAAAAGCCTCCTGGATCGGTACGAAGTAGAGGTAGACGACCGCCGCCGTCAGGGCCAGCGACGGGCCGAAGGGAAGATGATGACGCACCGGCCCAACGGCGCCGGGATGGGTCAGGGCGCGGCCGACGATCTCGCGTTCCTCGGCCCCGAGCGCCGCGGACGTCATCAGGGCCTCGGCCTGCTCGGGATCGAGCTGGAGCGGCGCAATGGCGGCCGGCGCGGGCACTCCGGCGCGCATCCGACCGAGGATGATCCCCACCGTGCCGGCGATCGCGCCGACCAGGCAGGCGATGACCAAGGTGTAGACGAGCGGCTCCAGCCCCATGAACGCGCCGAACATTGCGAACAGCTTGATGTCGCCCCACCCCATGGCGTCCTTGCGAAAGATCATGCGCCCCAACACGCCGACCCCCCACAGAATGAGGAACCCGGCCAACGCGCCCGCCAGCGAGTTGACCAGTGCGACCAGAGACCGCGCTGCGGGGAAGACATCCGCCGCTAGCGGATTGCCTCCCGCCAGCCCCAGCGGCCAGATCGCCGCCAACACCATCCCGGCCACCATCCCCCCCACGCTGATCCGGTCGGGGATGATCCAGTGGTCGATGTCGGTGAACGTGGCAATGATCAGGAGCGACAGGAAGACCAGCGCGGGCAGCAGCGCCGGGCTATGACCGATTCGCAAATAAGCACCCACGAAAAGCAGAGCCGTCAGCAGCTCGACCATGAAATACCGGACCGAAAACTGCGCCTCGCAATGCCGGCACCGCCCCCTCAACGCCCAGTAGCTGACTAGCGGGATATTATCAAACCACCGCACCCCCCGCCCGCACTGGTAACAATGCGATGCCGGCAGGCTCAACGGCACGCCGAGCGGGATGCGGTAGATGCAAACATTAAAAAACGACCCAAAACACGCGCCCAACATAAACAACAACGGCAAGTGCACGACCCGGTAGTAGGGGTCGAAGAGATTGAGAGGGGGGACTTCGGGAGGCATGCGGCCCGTCTACTTCCAGGTCCGTTATTCTAACGAAGCAATCTTGTGGTCGTAAGCTTCGGCTCCAGGTTAGGCGGTGCCTTCCGCAGTTTCGGGCCCCGGTTGATCCTCCGCCAGCGTCCAACCCCACAGACCCAGCACACCGATTCCCAACGCATTGGCCGACCCGTGCAGGGCGAGCATCCATGGGATGTCGAGCCAGGCGAGGGGGGGGGCTTGGAACCGCGATCCGTAGAGGGCGGCCAGCACCATGCTCACGATTAGTGATACACCAGCGACCATCCACAGACAACGAATAAGCGGCGGTCGGCCGGACCGTAACCAGGTTAACCTGCAACCATCCGGTGAGCATCCCGGCCGCCGCGGTCAGCCAGACGGCGATGGATTCCAGCAACGGCGGCAGGCCCAGTTGCGTCGTCGTGATGCCGATGGCGACCAGAGGCACGCCCGCAAGATGACGCCGACGCCCGCCACGCGGGCCGCGCGTCCACCCGTGCGGCGAATGATCAACCCCGCGATCAACGGCAGGACGAATCCCGCGTAATGGAAGTGAACGGCGGTCAGCAGGACGAAGACCGGCTCGAACTCGAGCGGGCGCAGGCCCAGCCGATCCAGCACGGCCCAGACGCCGCCGACGGCGACGTAGACCATGCCCGCATCGATACAGAGCGCATGCAGGGGCCCAACGCGTGGCGGCCAACGCGCGCCAGGCCGAGCAAGGCGATTAATCCGGTCGTCGCCAGCCACGGGATGGCCAGGGCGGCGGCGGCGAACCCTTGCGGCAACAGGAAAGCCCCGCACAGCAACAACGCCGTCGGCGGTTGGGCCAGCGTCACGGTTCGCCACGGCCGATCCAGCCTATCATCCGTCGCCGAGCATGCCGACCGCGCCAATCGCAGTCCCAGGGGCAACAGAACCAGCGGGGCGAGAAGCAACAGAAATTTGGCCCAAATAATGTCCAATGGCGACGGGCGCAGCACCAGCAAAGACACGACCCAAACGACCGCGCCCGCGAGGCTGGCCCCATGTTTGGCCAGCGCGGGACATCTGGTCGTCGAGCCGGAGGCATCCGTCATGATGATTCCCCGGCGGCCACCCGCCGCGACGCGTCCACGACGAACCGACGCATGGCGGTCTGGGACTGGACGACGAAGCACCTCTGCAACCGGCGCGCGAGCGGATAGCCCAGGCGAACGAGCCAATATCGCGGCCGCGAGAACGCCCGCACGTCGTACCACACCCTATCCTCATCGTCCCACTCGATCGTGAAGCGTTCCTCGCCGCGCTCGACGTGGGCGGGCAGCGTGCCGTAGGCGAATCCGAAGCGGCGGACCGGCGTCGTTTCATCGACGATGTAGACGATCCGGCAAGCGTTCATCCACCACAGGCCGAATGCGCGGGCCAGCATCGCGACCACGCGCCCGGTTTCGATCGGCGTGTCGGGCGGCTGAACCTCGGTCCACGGCGGGGGAAACATGCGCCAGCGGTGGATCGCCTCGCAGGCGGCTTCGAACGCTGCGGGGCCCTGCCCGAGCAGGCTCCGGTTGTGGTCGAGGTCATATCCCGCCGGCGCCCCATCCTCCGAGGCACCGACTTCCCGGTATGAATACGAAAGCGCGTCCTGAGCCGCGATGAAGGCCTCTACCTGGTCATCGGTTGGTTTCTTTAAGCGCCACATGGCCTGGTACCACAACGCCCGGTTAAATGACGAACGTCAAGGATCACGGAACCCCGCGCACGTTTCTTGCCGAACCATGCCATGTTACATCCGCTTTTCCTTAAACGCTTAACTGTTTGAGAACAAATTGGCGACATGCCCTCTTGAGAGGGCGGCATGTGACACCGTGGCCGCGCTCCCAAGATGTCATGAATCTAACTGCTTATATTAAGATGGTATCATAGACCAATATATATACGATACATGAATAAATTACTTGATATGAAATATAAGCCCCCTTAACCCTATCTACCCCATCATTCGGCCATCCAGGCATTTAAAACACCCGATGACTCGGCGTCCCTTTCAACAATGATATCGTCGAGATAGATCGATCGCATCGATCCATCCCCGGCGTCTCCAAATGTTCCCCAGCCGATATAGTTATTCAGGTTCTGGCCTGGTCCTGTTCCATGCGTATCGATTAAAACTTCCCATGTTGATCCCTGGTTCCGTGACATCTCCAGCAGGGCACCCCTGGCATCACTCAGCCATACACGCAGGGTCAGAGCCGTTTGGGGGCTGTTGGCCGCCTGGTAGGCCGGGTTCAATGCCGGCAGTTCCGGGCCTGTCTGGATCTGCCCCGGTTCTTCCCAGCGGAAAACGTTCCACCACAAACTGACCATCGCCTCGGCGGTCAGCCAGGGATGGCTTGAATTGTTGAGATGCCAGGGACCATGGAAGCCGGATGCGCCGGGGGTTTGACTGGGATCCTCCCACCAGATCTTGAACGTGCAGCGGATATCCCTGCCGCGATCAAAAGTATCACGGCTGTAAATGTAGGGTCCCCAGTTGCTGCTTGATATCTTCAGCGCGCAATTGCCGCCGCCCGTATCGACGACCGAGACACTGCCGATACCCGGCTCGTTATGGACATCCCATAACGCGGTATCGATCTGGCAATCCTCCCAGTCCTCGTCGAGCAAAACCTCCGGCTCGGCTGATGGGTCCGGTGTGGGAGATGGGGTGGCCGTGGGGGGCGGCTCGCCCAGTGTCCGGTAGTGCCAGTAGTCGATCAGCAATTTCTGCCATGCAGGGGCGCCCAATGGCTGAAAGAAGCTGAAGGCGTTCTCACCGAAACTCCCTATTACAAAAGACGATTCATAGAGCGGGGTCATGATCCACTCGTCCTCGGGCTGGGCCTTGACGCCCATCTGGAAATGCCGGTTATCGACCATGCGAATCAGCATGTAGAGCGGTTTTGATGACAGGACCGACTGGGGAGGCTGGGTCGTGTAATTCGGGTCGAAACCGGTGTCAATATACAGGTTCGATACCCCGTACCCGGTCCCCACTGCGCCGACATTTCCCGCCTTGATCCCCTGGCCGGGTACATTGACAACACCCGGGCGCCAACCCCCCATGCGATTGCCGGCCGTGTCAAATACGGTCCAGTTCATGTGAAAATCCCAGGGAACACTGTCATCGGGCGCAATAAAACAAGTCTCGATCTCCCAGGGCAGCGGGTAGGTATTGATATTAAAGCGGGTTCCCTCCGTGCTGCTGCCTCCCGTGTAGTTATTCACGCCCCGCATCGTGAATGTGACATACCCCGGGTTGCTGTAAGTCTCCGCGGCCAGGCCATGAAACTCCGTCTGAAAGAAACCCATCGTGCCGGGTATATTGAAGTCATTCGAAATGACATCCAGGGCAGGGAAAGGGGGTGCGTATCGAAACTCGCCATGGCCGACATAGAAATCATTGTCCGCCGGCATCGGCGCGCTTCCCGGCCATTGCTGCTGCATCCAGGCATCATTCGTGATGATCGGTCCGATTTCCCAGATACCGGTGATATCGCCCCATTGCGCGGGAATAGTAATGGTGCGTGAGGTGTAGGCCCGATCAGGCAGCGCCCGCCATCCAAAATTGATACTGTTGGAACCGGTGATTCGAAAACGCAGGAATGCATCCGTATTGGCCGGGCCGTAATCCTTTTGTCCATCCCCAACCTTGGTCGCCTGAATGTTCGTCCAGTTTCCTCTAAGCACTCCCGAGGGGTCCAGGTTTCCCCTGCCCCACAGGATGAATTCTTCATTGCTCTTGAAGCGTGATCCGCGATGCACGATCAGGAGTTGGAAAGACCGCAGATCCGGCGGCGCCTGGTTCCTGTCGGCCGGCCACGTGGAAGGATCCGAGAACGTCACGGCCACATTCAATCCGATGGCCATATTATAGTCGTCCGGTCGTGTCTTGCCCCAGAATGAATGTATTACGTTGGTCTCGAATTCCCACGGCGGGGGATAGTCCGAGAGCCGTATCGGATCGGGAAGCAACCCTTTGACTTCCTGGTTCGCATTGGCCAGGCGCAGCGTCAGTAATCCCGGATGATCGGTTGTCGAGATATGATGGCCCGCCGCCGGCGTGACGGTCCAGGGACCCATGCCCGCGCTCGGCAGAAAATGCCATGACAAATCACGAATGTCGTGTTCGGGCCAATCGGCCTGCATCGGTGAATTCACAAGCACGATGAATAGGAGAATGCATATACGTATGCGAAAACATGACATTTGATTCTCCTGGAACTCGTAATTGATTGCTATTTTGGGAGTCATCTTCACTTGCATTTCTATTTTTGCCCCCCGTAATCTTTCCAAGGTAAGAAGTCGGAGAGCGCTTTTTTTGGGGTCTTCATGCCGTCATCGAGTGTTTCGCTCGGCTCCTGGTTCCCCAATCCATCCGCTAAGAGCGTGTCTTAATCGAGATTTCCCAAATAGCTGACCGAACATTACGGACCTTCGGTTTGTCTTGAATGCGAATCGATCCGCCCTCTTGCGCCTTGATCATACAATCTTGCGGGCATGGGGGGCAAGAATGGACAGTCAGTCGGAGAACGGTTCAGCGTCGAGGGGATGAAATCCCATCGGTGTTCGGGACTGGCAAATCCCCCAAGCCCCGCGCACCAAGTATACTCTCCGGCGTCGGGAACTTCCACGGGAGCGAGGGCTTATGATAGGCCTCCCCCCCCCATCCTGTCGCCGACGAAAGGTCTTTCTTTCCCGGAGGGGCTATGGCAAATTGGGTCGTCGCCGTGGAGAGGGGCATCTCCCGCGTGCGGCGTTGGTCAATTCTCTACAAACTTAAAGGAAGGGCGAGGTTCCGATCATGGTCGAGACGCTCAACTCGGTTGAAATACCTTCACTTGAACACGTCGCCAGCGGCAAGGTCCGGGAGATTTATTCGCACCCCGAGGGCCTTGTCCTGGTCGCCACGGATCGGCTGAGCGCGTTCGACGTGGTCTTCAACGAAGGCATCCCCGGCAAGGGCAAGGTCCTGAACCAGCTTGCCGCCTTCTGGTTTGAGCGGACCTCGGAGATCGTGCCCAATCACCTGATCACGGCCGATCTGAGCCGGATGCCGGCGCCGTTGCGCGGCCGCACGGAGCTGGAAGGGCGGACCTCGTTCTGTCGCCGGACCGAGGTGGTGCCGATCGAATGCGTCGTGCGCGGTTACCTGGAGGGCTCGGGTTGGAAGGAATACCAGGCCTCGGGCAAGGTCTGCGGGATCGAGTTGCCGCCGGGTCTCCAGCGGCGTGCGCGGCTCCCCGAGCCGATCTTCACCCCCGCCACCAAGGCCGAGCAGGGCGAGCATGACGAGAACATCACGTTCGATCAGTGTTGCGAGCGGATCGGCCGCCCCACCTCCGAGTGCTTGCGCGAACTGAGCCTGGCTCTGTATCGCTTCGCCCACGAGACCCTTGAACAGCGCGACACGGTCCTGGCCGACACCAAGTTCGAGTTTGGCTGGGTCGACGGCGAGCTGATCCTGATTGACGAAGTGCTGACCCCCGATTCCTCGCGCTTTTGGGTCAAGGGTTCGTTCGAGGGGGGAGGCGAGCCGATATCCTACGATAAGCAGTACGTGCGCGATTACCTCGAAACGCTCGACTGGAACAAGGAACCACCCCCGCCCCCGCTCCCGACCGATGTGATCACGAACACTTCGCAACGATATCGCGAGATTTTCGAGAAAATCACCGGCCGGCCGATCGAAATCTGATCCTTCGGCCCATGCGTCACCGCATTCAGTACCCGGGCCCCGAAACCCGAGACCCGAAATAAAAAATACCCGCCTTCCCTGAGTCGCGCGTCCGTCCGGCATCAATCCGGTGTCAAGTTTTCCACTTCCCCGGAAAAAAGGGAAAGAGGGGAAGTGGAACTAAGGTTCTGGCATTATTTTTGCTTGAGATGGAGGTGTCGGACAGGACTTCCCAAGTATCAGAAATCTGACCGCGTCGAGACCTTCGATCCAGACGGGCGTGTGGATATCGAGATTACAGCGAATCGGACGGTGGAACAAGCCCGCGGCGATCAGAACGGTAGGGTCGGACAATGCTGGCTGGGGAGGGCTGGATGAGTGTGTCGATGATGGGGGCGAAGTTTTTCGGAAATATGCACTTGACGAACCATCCTTCAAGTTCCCTATTTCTTGGATTTACTCCGCCTTTGACTCCTCTTGAGTTGCTTATTGATTACCGGCGGCGCAGACATTGCCTTGCGGATCGCATCTTCGGGAGTCATTGGCCAGAGGGAGAGCGGTTTCATGTTGCGAACGTTCTCCTCTTTCTAGATTTAAATAACCTCAGCATCATGATTACACTTTAATTCGAGAACCCGCTTTTCGATCTGTTCAACGGAATCCCGGGCTAATTTTGTTGCCTCTTCTTTTTTATCATCGCCGCGATCGCCGATTGATTGATCGCCGCCACCTCTTCCTTTTGCTTGGCGGTGTGCGGCACCGGTATTAGAACGCCACTCGCCTGGACTTCCCTGATTTCATCCACAACCGCGCCATAGATACGAGAGGTAAGCTGGGCTTGTCCCAATTCGGATGATAAATAAGCGTAAATGTAACCTGCGGGACACAGCCCATCCGACTTCGGGATAATGCGTAAAATATGCTGGGAAGCCGCCCAGCCATCCCACCTTGGGAGGGAAATTGTAATGCGACCAATAGTGCCTGAGCATGTAACTAGCACCCACCCGGCATGAATTACCCACTTTTCCATATTTTTGTGAGCCGCGCGAGATAAATACTTGATATCGGCTGGATCAAAATGAACGACATGACTTCCCTGTAAAAAGGGGACGCCATGTTCTTTATCGACGTAAATTCTCTTGAATCGGGGTGGAATGAATATCTTTTCGGTCACTTCTCCCAATGGTTTCAGAGCGAGACCGGAACGTTCCAAGATGGCGAGCGTTTCAGCCACGCGCGGATTGTAATAACTGGCGCCAAGTCGCAGATCATCCGTTTTAAGCAGCCAAGGGAGTCCGAGCGAGAACGATTCTATCCGCTTCTTGTGGATACTTATTTCTTCTGGGTTAATAGTTGACATAATCGACACCTTGCGCCCATTCGCTAAATGATTTTGAAACAAGAGAAATTTCATCATTAACAGATGGCTCCAGCTTGTCATTCAAAATTTCAAATCCCTCTGGCGTCTTTTCATAAACGGGATTTCCCCGTTTGGCTATACCGGCTGTTTTAGGAATCGCCATGAACACATCGTAATTCAATCCGCCAACTTCCGCCACTTTCACTTCATCAACTGGTAGTTTCTTTACCACCAATACGCTCGGATTCGGCACTCCACCGCTTGTGGCAAACGTTTCTTTCGGAAAATCGACGCTTGCTATCACCTGTACGCGATGGAACAACCATGAGCGAATAAAACTCAGACCAGGATTGTTCAAAATACTATCCGGAAATACAATAGCCAAATGACCTTTGGGCTTGATAAATTTTAGCAAGGCTTCAACGAAAAGTTGCTCGGCTGGCATGGAAGAACGCATGGACGGACTGTCGGAAAACGGCAACTCATAGTTTGACAGAACATGCGAATCGTCTATAATGGCCTTACCTCCAAATGGAGGATTGGTGACTACTACATCAAACTTACCGTGTCCGACTCTTTGTGAGGCGTTCACTTCATCCCATTCGCCGGGAGATTTTATGGAATTCGCCGGAAAAACATTCGCGGACCCGTCCCCGTACATAACTAGGTTCATCTGGCAAGTTCGGACCAAAAATAGATTTATATCCAATCCGTATAAATTTTGCGAGCATAAATCCTTAATCCGTTCGGCTGCTCGATGACGAACCAATTCCGGCGTCCCGCCTTTCCCTTGCTCTTGGATTGATATTATTTGGCGTAAATGATTGACATAGGAAATGAGGAATCCTCCAGTTCCGCAACATAAATCGAGTACCTTGATTCTAGAAATCCTTTTAGGTGAATATAGAGACATGACCATCTGAACGGCCATATAGCAGACGTTTCTAGGGGTAAAGTATTTTCCGCGATCACCGCGCAAATTGGCGCCCACAAATTCCTCGTAGGCGCTGCCCTTAACATCCGTCTGTGTTCGCAACAACGAGATCCGCTGTAATTCGGAGACGATGTATGCCAAAACACGACGATTGAGCATTATTTCTTCATTGGATTTGAAAATATAGTGGTATTTATCTTTTACGGATGAAAATAACGGCTTTATTCGATTTTCGTAAGCTCTGCGTTGACCTGCCTCCGACTGGCGCTCTTCATTGCGGACATAAAATTGTAAATCGCCAGAGCTTTCTATTTCATCATACACTTTAGAAAAAATAAGCTTCAGCATCTTGCGGTTTCCCCCGAATTTCGGACCACCGGCTTAAGTGGAATCTGTATCCTGAAAAGGACACGAAAGGACGGATACAGATGGGCCGAAAAGGAAGAACTATTACGGACGCATTCAAGGCCAGGGTGGCATTGGATGCCGGCCGGGGCGTGAAGACTTTGAAGGGAAGCGTCATCGGCGGCCGTTTCGAGGTGATCTCGGAAATCAATCGCGGTTCGATGGGGATCGTTTTCAAGGCGCGCGACCTCATTCTGGACGAGATCGTGGCCGTCAAGATTCTGAACGACTACCTTTGCTCGGAACCCGAGGCCGTTGAGCGCTTCAAGCGGGAAGCCCGGTCCGCGCGCAAGCTGACCCACCACAACCTGGTGCGCATCCACGACATGTTCGAGCTGGAGCAGAACCATATTATCTCGATGGAATTCATCGAGGGGGACGACCTCAAAACGCTGCTCAACCGCAACGCCACGTTCACCGAGGATTCGACGCTCAACATCGTGCTCCAGGTTTGCGAAGGCCTGGCCTACGCCCATCGCCTCAACATCGTCCACCGAGACATTAAGCCCGCCAACATCAGGCTCACCGACAACAATCAGGTCAAGATCACCGATTTCGGGATCGCCAAGATGATCAAGAAGAACCAACGCGGAGACACGACGCTCGTGATGGGGACCCCCCTCTACATGGCGCCCGAGCAGATCGAAGGCGGCCCGGTGGATCCCCGTTGCGATATTTATTCGTTGGGGATCCTGATCTACGAGATGGTCACGGGTACGCCGCCGTTTAGCGACGGAAACATCGAATACAAACACATCCACCACAACCCCCCCCGAAATCACCGCCGGTATCAGCGACCCACTGCGTCGGGCCATCATGAAATGTATCGAGAAGGACCCCGATCGGCGTTTCCAGTCGGTCGATGAGCTGTTGCCATTGATTAAGTAAGTCGCCCCGCTGTCCGGTTTCGGCTGCCGCCGCGTCTGTTTTTCACGCCTTTTCCAGTTAAACTTTCACCTCATTCCGTATAATAGTTTACACGGGCGTTGGGCATTCGCCCCCGTCCAACTTGGGAGTGCGCCGATGGTGAGAGCACATTTGCACGTTCTGTTGCTGGCCGCGTGGGTGGCGACCGCGCCCTGGGCGTTGACCGACCCACCGCCGCCTCTGCCTCCAGGCGTCAGTTACGAACCCACGGTCGGGTCGCCGATCGGTGGATACTCTTACGCGGTCGAGTACCTGAGCGTGGATTGGACGCATCCGCTGCTCAAGGTGGGCCATGAGGTCGGCCCGATCGACCGGACCAACCCGCCACCCACCTGGGGTCGCGCCGAGCGCGAGGCGCCGGGCGTGCTTCGCATTCAGCTCATCGAACCGCTGCGCGGCGAGGACGGTTGGGATCTGGGTTTCCCGTTTTGGGAGGCCGCCGCCGACGAGCGATCCCCGGTTTGGGGAGTCAGCGGCAACCCGCCTGGGGAGTCTTCCCACGTCAGCATTGGAGGGGCCTGCCCGTGGCTTGTGGGCGGCCCGCCGATGCGCAAGATGCCGGAGTGGGTCTCGCCCCTAGGTCGGGACGCGGCCCGGGCGGGGGTGCGCTGGTTGGGTCGGGCGAGTGATTTGGGAGGCGTGGCCAAGCTTCGCCTGGGCGAGCGGTGCCTGATGAGCTGGACTTCGCCGCGGGAGGGGCGAACGCGGTTCGGGTTGATGGTCAATCAGGCCGACGCGTCCCTGGCGACGCCACCTGTTGTGAAATGGCTCCAGCGTGAAACCTAACAGGGTGAATGGCTGGCCGTCCATAGCTCGGGCATGGCGGCCTTGGTCGGGTTGGATGATTGGCGGCTGACGGCCCCGATCGACCCCCGGCGCGTCGAGCGGATTGGGCTGACCCTTAACTTGTCGCATATCGAGGCGGGTGATAGCGTGGATTGGGTCCGCATGGTCGGCTGCCGGGTGGCGGCTTCTTTTTGGGAACCCGGTTTTCCACCGGCCCTGGCCTTAAGCGGGCGGTTGTGGCCCCACCCATTGGGTCCGTCGGCCTGGATCAGCCGGTTCGATGCCGACGACCGGGATCCGTCCTGGTTTGAGGTCACATTCAACCGGCCGCGGCCCGTCGAGCGGATCGAACTGGTCTGGGCATCGGCGGCGGGTTGGAGCGAGCAGTTCGATCCGGGCCGGGTCCGGCTCGAGTTGCTGCGGGACACGATCCCGAAGCTGTTGGCCAGTGAAGAAATAACCCCGGCCACCGGACCCGTCCATGAATGGACGGCACGGGAGACGGCCGAGGTCGCCCGGGTTCGGCTGACGTTCATCGAGCCCTCACGCATGGCGCTGGACCAGCGGGCGCGGCTGATGGCACTGAGGGTCTGGGGCCCGTGGGACGGCGAATCACCCGCCCCCTAGATCGCCGGCGGAGCCGAGATCGATCCATGCCGTTTCTCCCTGTCATCATGATTAATCATTGAATCGATAAGGCCCGCGGGGGATAAATGGGGGGTGCCCGGTGAGGACGCCCCGGTATTTTGGGGGTCCTGCATGATGCGTCGAGGATGGAGGTATATATTTTACGTCATGGCGAGGCGGTTGATGCCGCGGAGGTGGGCGGTCGGGACGAGCCGAGCCGCCTGACCGAGAACGGCAAAGCGGTGAGCAAGGCCGCCGCCGAGAGCATGGTCAAACTAGGCGTGGCCCCCGATTTGATCCTGACCAGTCCTTATCCGAGGGCGGCGGAGACGGCCCGGATCACGGCCAAGTGCCTGAAGGGGTCCCCTCCGGTTAAAGAGGACCGGTCGCTGGAGCCCGGCGCGCCGGGCCCGAGGACATCAGCAAGCTGCTCATGCGAGAGGCGGGGGGAGTGGGAGCGGTGATGATTGTCTGGCACAACCCTGATCTGGAGGAATTCGCCGGGTACTTGATCTGCTCGGAGGGGCGGGCGCGGTTGGACGTCAAGAAAGGGACACTGGCTGAGGTGAATTGCTCCGGACCGTTGGGGCGTGGCCGTGGTGCCCTGCGAGGCTTATGGCCCGCCCGGCAACTAGGCCTGGCGACCGAAGACTTAATCCTACGGTAAAGGAAGCGCGAGATGAATGAAGACACAATTAAGTTTATTGTTTTTGCGATCTTCATTGCGGTCGTCATCTTTCAGAAGATATTGGCTCGGCTGAAGGGCGGCGGCGACATGAGCAACCAAGAGGAAGATATTCAGCGCGAGCTGCAACGCCGCCTGCGCGAAAAGGAAAGTGAGTTTGACGGCCAGGAGTTGGAAGACCTGAAACGCCTGGGGGTTCCCCTCCCGCCTCCCAGACCGGTGGCCCGCCAGATCGAGCCTTCTCGACCGACGGCCCCGCCCCCCTTCGAGCGTCCCACCGTTGCGCCGCCCAGACCCGTGTCGCGCCCCCCGGTGATGCCGGTTCCAGTCGCGCGGCCGGAGCCGTCCCGCCCCAGGACCATTCAAGCCCAGCCGGTCATGGAGCCGGCGGCGATGCCCAAGGCCCCCAAACCCCGGCCGGCGGGCGCGAGTCCATCCGCGCGTCGCAAGCGCCGGCGCGTGCGGCTCAACCCAAAGCTTATGGGCAAAGTGGTGGTTTTGAGCGAGATCTTGCGTCCGCCGGTCTCCATGCGCAATACCAACCCAGGGGATCAAGAGTAACGGTCATGGCGATGGGCGCGCCGTTTCCAAGTGCCGCCACGTAGGTCAGACAAGCCCAGGACGGGGGGAGCAGTCAGTCCAGGATGAGCGACCAACCGACCAGGTCCATCAGCCCGCAAGAGGTATCGGCGGGGATTCAGCTCATCCTGCGTCCCAAGGACCTGCTCCAGGGTTTGAGGCCCGAATACGTCTTCGATCACTTCCCCGCCACCATCGGCCGCCACCCGACCAACGACATCGAATTGCCGTTCGACGCCGTCTCGCGTTATCACGCCCGCCTTGAGTTGCTGGGGAGCAAACCCCGCCTGGTGGACCTTCGATCATCCAACGGGACTTACGTCAACGGCAAGCGCGTGCAGATCGCCCCGGTCACCGACCAGGACACGATCGGTTTCGGGAGTTTGGAATTCGCGCTAAGCGTCGTCGAGAGCGCGGGCGTGGAGAAATTTGACACCGATTCGAGCACGACGTCTTCGGTCCACTTCGTCCAGCACGACGACAACGTGCAGACGATCATTCACACCGACCTGCCCGACGATACCTCCAAGTCATCGATCGGGTTGGAGGAGGACATCGGCGACGCGGTCGCGCTGCGCAAAGCCAAGGTGCGGTTGATTTGCCTTTACCGGTTGCAGGAGGTCCTGCACGCGGCCGGCGACGAGGAGAGACTGCTGCGCAACGTTTTGAGTCTGCTCTTCGACGTGTTGCCGGTCGATCGCGGGGTCATGTTGACTCGCGACCACGAGGACCCGTCTGTCTTCCGACCAATCACGATCAAGACCAAAGGATCGGTGGGCAACGAAAGCATCGGCATCAGCCGCACCATCCTGCAGCGTTGCCTGAAGGAACGGGTCGCCATTCTGACGATGGACGCGGCCGACGATTCACGTTTCGGACAGGCCGAATCGATCGTCTCCAACCGGATGCAGTCGGTGATGTGCGTCCCCCTGATCAGCGCGCATCACGTGTTCGGCTTTTGCCATCTGGATACGATAGAATCGGTGAGGATGTTCACCAAGGACGACCTGACGTTCCTGGCGACGGTGGCGGGCGAGGTCGCCACCAACATGCATAACAAGCGGATGCTGGAGGACAAAATCTTGTCGGAACGGATGGCGGCGGTCGGGCAGACCATCACCGGCATGGCGCATAATATCAAGAACATCCTGCTCCTCTCGCAGGGCGGCGTCGAGATGATGGAGCGTCAACTGGACCGTAAGAAATACGACACGCTGGATGAGACATGGGGACTGGTGCGACGCGGGCTTGACCGAGTGCATGGCCTGGTCCAGGAGATGCTCGATTACTCGCGGGCGCGGACGATCGAGCGCAATAGGGTCGACATCAACCAATTCATCACCGATCTTTGCCAGACCTACCGCGATGAATGCGAAAAGCGTAACATCGCCTGCCGCCTGGAATTGGATGAGAACTGCCCCGAGATCATGATCGATGAGGACGGGCTGGATAAAGCCCTGGTCAACTTGATCGTCAACGCGCTGGAGGTCCTGCCCGAGGAGAATGGCGAGCTTGTGCTGCGCACGGCGATGGACGAGGAGGGGAACCTGATGATCTCGGTCTGCGACAACGCCGGGGGGATCCCCAAAGAAGTCCTGCCGCGGATTTTCGTGCCGTTCTTCACGACCAAAGGCTCGAAGGGCTCGGGCCTGGGGCTGGCCATGACCAAGAAATTCATCGAGGACATGGGTGGGCGCATCGAAGTTCATTCCAAAGAGGACGAAGGCACTTGCTTCATCATCACGCTGTACGTCGAACCGCCGTCCCCCAAGATCGAACCGGCCCGGGTCAAGGATTGAACGCGGGATTGAACGCGGGGCCGTGGCTCGGCTTGCTCGTTTTGCTTTCCTGCGCGGGGCAAGCCGTCGGGGGTGATGAAACCGAAGCGCCTGAAGCCGCCCGCGGGGATGAGACCGTTGTCCGGCGTGGTTGGGGGGCTTATTTCTTTCCGTTGTTTTACTTCGATAAGTCGGCGGCGATCCGTCACCGGTTGGCGCGCGTGGCCCCTGTTCTCCACCGTGAGGCGCGAAGGCGTGGGGAAGCGGACGACGTATCTCTGGCCGCTCGGTCACAACATCGAACGCCACGCCGGCGAGGGCAAACCCACCTTCAAGTTCAATGGGTTCTTGCCCTTCTTCTTTCGGATGACGTGCGGCGTTTTTCATTGTTGGGGATAAACTTCTAGTGCTCGACGGATTCAAGATCGGCGTCGTGATCCCGTGCTATCGGGTCGGTGGGTTGATCAAGGACGTGATCGATGGCATCCCCGATTACGTGGATGTGATCGTGGCGGTCGATGACGCAAGCCCCGACGCCACGTTCGAGACCCTCGAGTCGATCAACCGCCCTCAACTGCGCATCGTGCGCCACAAGGCCAATTTGGGCGTGGGAGGCGCGGTGGTGAGCGGCATGCGCGAGGCGCTCAAACACGATCTGGATATCCTGGTCAAACTCGACGGCGACGGTCAGATGGACCCCGCGATGATGATTGAACTGATCCGGCCAGTCGCCGAGGGCCGTTGTGAGTACGCCAAGGGCAACCGTTTTCTCCACGGCCAGGAGCTGCGAGCGATGCCGCCGGCGCGTCTGTTGGGAAACATTGCCCTGACTTTCCTGACCAAGCTCTCAAGCGGCTACTGGCACCTGTTCGATCCGCAAAACGGCTACCTGGCCGTCAGCGTTCCCAGCCTGCGGCTGCTCAACCTGGAGCGGCTGGCCCGGCGCCGCTACTTTTTTGAGAATGAGATGCTGATCCAGCTCAACGTGTTTGAGGGCCGCGCGCTCGACGTGCCCTTTCCGGCGCGCTACGGCGACGAGGTCTCTTCGCTGCGGATCGGCACCATCCTGTTGTATTTTCCCTGGTTCCTCTTTCGCGGGTTTCTCTCGCGGCTCTACCACCGCTACGTGTTGCGCGATTTCTCGATCATCATCCCGCTCTACCTGGCCGGTTTCTGCCTGTTTGGGTGGGGATTCGTGTTTGGCGCAGTCACGTGGATCGAGGCGCTCAAGACCAACATCCCCACGCCGACCGGCACCATCATGCTGTCGGTCCTGCCTCTCATTCTGGGGCTTCAAATGCTGCTGCAAGGTCTCATGATCGACATCCTGCAAACGCCGCGGGCGGGTTATCCCCTCAAGCGGACCCCCGCCCGGACGAGCCCCGAGAAGCCCCCGCCGCCCGAAGGTTGCTTAGGCCCCTAAGGTCAACCATTTCAACGATGTGGATCAGTAATGGGTAGAAGTCCGGACATGCTCGCTTACGCAACCGCGAGATGCGCCCCGCTCTTATTTGACCAAAGATTCCACTTGTCATTGAAGCAGTGGCGTGGCACTTTCTAGGGAAAATTGTACCCTATCCACCGCGTCGTGCATGTGCGCGGGTATCCCAATGAAGGAGGCGCCACTCAATTCGGCAAGGGTGAGAATTCTCACCCGCCGCGATCATGACCGTTGTGATCCATCGATTTTGAATTCCGCGCGAACCATCGAAACGTGTCGCGCGAGAACCGAAGGAGGATTCCATCCATGCGATTTATTGGATACTTGACCGTGCCGGCGATCCTGGCGTTGGGCCTGATCGTCGCTCAGCCAATATCGGCCGAGGTCCTTTTTGAAGACAACTTTGACGCGACCGGGCAAGCCGGCGCGGGAAGCGAGGACCCCATCCCCCCCGATCTGGCGGTCTGGGACAGCTTTCAAACCAACCTGGTGGTGCACCCCGACAACGCTGCGGGGGACTATTCATTGAACATGTTTAATCTGAACCTCAGCAAGGGTGCCTACACGATTCAGACCTATCCACGTGGAAGCGACCTGACCTGCACGTTCAAGGCCTGCACGACATCCTCGATTTTGACGATAGCGGCCGCGATTCGGAGTCCTATGGCATCCATGGCCCCTTCTGGTTTCGGGGACGGTTGAGCAACACGTATGAGAACATTGCCGCCGGTCTGGAGTATTTCTCGACGCCCGACGGCGTGCCGGCCGAACTGAACGCCGGGCCGGGTTCGGGCATGGGCCTGACGCAAAACGGTGCTGGGCCGATTCAGGTCAGCCCGCGCATCGAGGACGCCTTCCAGGCGGCCCTTGTCAACGCGAAGAGCAAGGCCACGGCGGTGACGATTCGCGTGACCGTCGGCGACGCGGCCGGCTGCACGGGCTCGTGGTCCACCGACGACGGCCAGACCTGGACGCAGTTCAAGCTCAACGACGGGACGATCCTCGACACGCGGGGCTACGACGCGGGCACGGTCATCGATGGCGACCATCCCGATTATTATGGAGACGGAAACGGCCCTCGGTTTTTCGCCGATACCGAAGTTTATCCCAATCCCGTGGTGGTCGTTGACGGCACGCAGGACCTACACATTGGATTCCACAACCTGTTCGGGTCCACCTGGATCGACGATGTCGTTTTGGAAACCAACCCCGACATGGGCGGCGGTGCCGGTCTGCCGTGGACCGAAAGTTGGGATTCGCTGGACCTTGACACCGCCAAATGGGAGACCGCGGGTCACAACCCGCCGATGTTCCACATGGCGCCGATCGATCCGGGCGACGGCGATCTCGCCTTCCTGATGGGGAACGCGGCCCTGGACTGGTCGACGAAACTGCGCAGCAAGGTCGGTTGGCCGCGCGGTGAAAACCTGCGCTGCACGTTCGACCTGTTTGGTCTGGACGACACCTCCCGGCTCGGCATGGACTTCGTCCACACGTACCCCGGTGCCTCAGGCTTCCACGGTCCGTTCCACAGCACCGCCGATATCGGGGAGAATATCTACGCCACGATTGACGCGGGCATGGACTTCTGGTGGAACATAATAGGCTTCGAGGAGGGGGGAGCGGCCACGGGTCTCCAAACCACGAACTTCACCGCCGACGATGCGTTCCATGCCGCCATGCATCCCGCGGGTCGTGATCCGGAGGAAGCGGTGGGTCGCGATACCGGCATCAAGATGCGCTTCTGGGCCGGCGACGTTTCAGGGTTCTTTATGGAATGGTCGCTCGACGGAGGTGTTACCTGGACTCCGGGGGCGACGTGGCCCGACAGTAACGTCTACGATACGCGCGGGCAGGACATGATGACGCGGCCCGATGACGAAGTCGTGCCGACGGGCAACGCCACGCTGCTGTACCTGGGCTTCTCCACGGCGCAGGGCGGGGTTTTCATCGACAACATCTGCGTCGGAAACGATTCAAATCCGTGCGTCCAGGGGACCCCGACCCCCAACGAGGTGGACCACTGGACGTTCTATTGACTCGGGTCGGTGGGGCGATATAGTTAGTCTTTGGGGGGGGTGGGCTGGATTCATTACGGCCCACCCCCTTCAAGTTTGGAGCATCGAGCGATCCATCAAAAACATAAACTTTACGCTCATTGAACTGCTCATCGTGGTCGCCATCATCGCGATTTTGGCAGCCATCGCCGTGCCGAACTTCCTGGAGGTGGAGCGCGCAACAACACGGAGTCCAGCGCCACGAACGGGTTCGTCGTAGAATTCGCCGAGCCCGGGACCGTGCCGAATGACGTTGGTGAGTGGACGCTTTATGAATAAGTTGCCCGTCTCGCTGAGGCGATACGGGTCACCAACTCCGCCTCCGGCGAGATCCATGACTCAAGGCGGCCGGCGCGGGGTCACGATCGGTCTTGACCCTTCGCCCCAGGTGGTCAAGGGCCCTCTGGATATTGTTTTCCGATGTATGGTTTGAATTGGCTGTAGAGTGCCAGCCGTTCGTGGATAGGTTGGGTCAGTTCGTCGGCTTGGGCGGCCGTTGTCAAGGCCAAGGCGGATTGGGCCATCTCGATCGCGCGGTCGAATTGGCCCGCCGCCGCGTAGGCCGCGCCCAATGTGTCGAGGATATCCGGGGCCTGTTGTTGGGTCAACTGGGCGGCCCGCGTGGCCAGGCGGATCGCCTCGGCCGGCCGGCGCAGGCCGGGATCGGGGTGGGTGGCCAGTATCCATGCCGCGCTGTTCAGGGCGTCGACGTGATTCGGATCGAGGCGCAACGCCTGCTGGAAATGCTCCAGCGCCGCCCCGGACCGGTCGGTCGCGTCGAACGCGTCGGCCAGGTTGATGTGCGCTTGCAGATAGTCGGGCTCGGCCTTAATCGCTTTGCGATAATGTCTGATGGCCTGCTCCGTCTTGCCCTGTGACCTCAAGACCCACCCCATATTATTGTGGACATTGGCGGAGTCGGGATTGATTTGCAGAGCCTGATGATAATGTTTAAACGCCTTGTCGACCTCTCCGCGCAATCCAAAAATCGTCCCCAGATTATTGTGCGCGCCGGCATTGTGGGGGTCGGCCTGGAGGGCTTGTAGGTAGTGCCGGATGGCTTCGTCAATCCGGTCCTGCGATTGGAGCAGGAGAGCGAGTTTGGCGTGCGCGTCGGCGTAATCGGGCTTGTGGCGGATTGCTTCGTAGTAGTGGAAGAGGGCGTCCTCGATATCCCCGCGGATTTGAAGCGCGAGGGCCAGGTTGTTGTGCGCTTCGGCGAAATCGGGGTCCAGATCCAGCGCCGCGCGGTTATGTCGAATCGCCGCGTCCAGATCCCCCAAGGCCCGATAGCGAACGGCCAGGCGGGCATGCGTGATCGGATCGCCAGGCTTGGCCGCGAGCACCATTTCATCCCCCACCAATTCGGCCAACATGCGTCTGGGAGTGAAATCACGGTCCAGGGTCGCCCGGTCGGCGGGGTCGCGCGTCAGCACCTGGAGCCATAAATCGCCCATCTCGTCGGTGGAGCGCGGGCCGAACATGACGCGTTGCGGCGGGCTGTTGGGATTGCGGACATTGGCCGCCGTGTTGTCGTAGGTGTATTGCATCGAAAGAGTCGTGCCCTTGGGCAACGCGAACGGCTTGGCGTATCGGTATTGGTCCTGCCAGTTGAAATCCCAGTCCTTTATGTGGATCAGCGGGCGGATCGCGCCGTCCGGAAGGGTCGCTTTCGCCTTCATCTCCTTACCCAGATAATGGGCGTGGGGGTAGATGGCGCTCACGGTGACGTCGACGGGCAGGACATAATCGTCCGTGATCGTGGCACGTGGCTCATCGGCCGCAATATCGATGCTCTGCGATCCCAAACGCATGAGATAGGGGATGTGGGTAGGCGGCTCATCGGTAAAGAAGAACCCCACGACCGACTGAATCTTCTCCGGCTTGCCGCTCGGGAGCAGGTGCAGGGCGAGCGCGAGGGTGGACCCCTTTTCCAGGGGCCAGGCCAGTCCGTCGGGTTCCACGTAAGGGGTCTGGCCGGGCGTCCAGCCAAGCATGTGGCCCGAGGTCGCCTCCAGGTTCAGGTCGTTGGTCATCCCCTGAAACCCCGGCTCGGGGTCTTGTGCGTCCAGGCGGCGGGTGATCGAGGAGGCATCGATCCACAGATCGGCGTGATGGACGATTTTGGGGTTTCCGGGGCGGACTTCCACGGCCTTGACGAAACGCCGAGTGAAAGTCGGGATAGGGATCGCGAAGTTGCGGAAGACGTCGGGGCCGTCGGCGGCAAGTGTGTAGGATTGGGGCATCACGATGGTCAGGTCGGGTTCGCCGAGCTGCCAGCCGTCGGTGAATTTGGGCTGGGGAGACAAGTCGGCGGGGTCGCCTTCGACGGTGCCGGACTCGGACCAGCGTCGGATCAGTTCGACCTGCTCCTCGCTTAGCCGCCGTTCGCCGACGAATTCACCGCTGACCGGTTCGGGCAGCCAGGGGGGCATGGTGCGGCTGTGCGTCACCTCCGCGATCTGTTTCGCGCGCTTCTTGGCATCCTGATAGCTGAGTAGGCTGAAGGGGGCGGATTCGCCGGGGCGGTGACAGGCGGCGCAGTTCTCGAAGAGGATCGGTGCGATCTCTCGATTGAACGTGACGCCGCGCGGGGCCGGATCGTCGGTCGGTTCGGCCGAGGCCCCGGCTGCGGAGAGGCAGCCCCGGAAGCCCATGACCGCAAGCGCGAAGACGCTCGCAAGCGGCGGCGCGAGACGACGGGATCGAGGATGCTTCATGATTCCAGATCCCCGATGAAGCATCCCACGGCGCGAGTGGTCGGCTCGGGGATCGATTCGCCCGCCAGAACGGCCGCTAAAGCCTCCTCCAGGTCGTGCCGGGTTGGCGCCGGCCGGGCTTTGCCGAAGTCGACGTAGCGATTGTCGATGCGGCCGCGGTAAACCATTCGCGGTCCCGCGGGGTGGGAAACGAAGACGGCCGCCTCAGGCGTGATCGTTGCCTCGGTCAGTTTGACGAGCGCATGTTGTGGATCGCGCAGGGCACGGCAGGGATAAGCGTAGTCTTTCATGTGCTGGCGTATCGTCTCGGCGCGTTCGTCGGGATCGACGTAAACTAAGTAGAACTCCATGCGCTCGGGCGAAAACTTCTGTTGCAGCCGACGCACCTCGGGCGCGTAACGATTCGAAATCGGGCAATCGGTCCGTGTGAAGATGAAGACGTTGGCGATGGCGTCTTTCGCCGCGAAGGGATCGACGTGTTGGCCTGAGAGGTCTTCGAGGCTCAGGCGCGGCGAGACGGGGGTATGGGCGCAGCCGGCGAGGATTGCCAACACGAGACAGAATCCGCGGGAGCAACGGGGAGTCGGACCGATCCCATCTCGGTCAAGATGCCCTTGACGACCCTCCGACCAGGACTCGCGCGTGGTTCCGCTGATTCGCAACGTCCGCATTCCCTTCAAAACCCATTCCAGTGGGCGATGGCATGAACCATTGTCCCCCGCGATCGAGGAGGCTTCAAGGGTTTTTCGGCTGGTCATGGGGTGGGGGGCTATGATTCATTTTTTTGGCGTAGTCACCGCTCCGATGAAGGAACCCTGTCTTGGTTGATGATCGGCTCCCGTCCCTCGTCCTCGTAATCGGACTTGTTCTCGGGCCGCAATCTCGGATAGCTGCCCTGATGCCGTCGATTACGAGGACGAGGGACGGGAGCCGAGAGCCGAACCGCAAGGGTGCAACGGGCATCAACCCCTCGGGTAGGTCCGTGGTGTTTGAGGCGTTTGTGAAGGTGTCGGTCGCCGAATTCCCCCCCCCGGCCTGATGATCGCGGAAGCGGTTGCCAGAATCGGATGGTCCGTATACGCTTTGCCTTGCAGATCGAGGAACCATTCGGGGCCAACACCAGCGGCCCAACATATGGCGACCGGAGTCGCCACCAGTCCAAGGCAAGCGTCGAGTCAATCCTTCGAACCAAACCGGATGTGAACGTCATCGTTGCATGACCGGATTCCGGATCATTGTAAACAAAATCGAGCAAGGCATCGCGCTTGCGCTTGATTCACTCGACTACCAAGGCCGGAACGCTTGCCACAGCCGGGGCGAGGTGATGTTGCGTTGGGTTTCGACTCCATCCGTTTGCTTGGCGGCCCTCGTTGTCTGGATGAGCTGCATGGCCGTGGAGAGCGAGGCCAGGCCTTTTCGAGTTCGCATGATGCCCAACGGCAAACAGGCGCGTTGCGCCGCCTGCCACATCGATCCCGGTGACGGGGGGGGCGCGGACCGGGTTTGGACAGGCGGTCAATGAGCTGGTCGGCAAGGGAGGACGCGAACCCTTTTGGAGCGCGGCGCTGGCGGCCATCGATTCGGACGCCGACGGCCGAACCAACGGCGAGGAACTGCAAGACCCCGAGGGAACCTGGGAGAAAGGGATGAAGGACCCCGGCGACCCAATGCTGGTGACCAACCCCAGCGTGGCCGACGTGGCCGCGGATGAACGGGTCGAGGATGAAGAGATCGAGGACGAAGCCGAGGCGACCGGCCGAACCAAACTGCCCGAACTCGAGGTGGACGTGAGTTCGCGCCTGCGTTATGACAGCGACGACATCGGCAGCGACTTCGACGGGCGGGCGTTCACCCAAATCACGATTCGCGATATGATCGAGGACCACCTCGATATGCGGATTTCCGGCTGGGGCTTGTGGGACCTCAATAGCGAGGACGCTTACGATGAGGTGCTCGATGGGGATTCCGCTCAGCTTTCCGAGGCATACCTCGACCTGCACGATGTCGGCCCCTTCGCCCATCTGCGCCTGGGGCGGCAGTACCTCTATGACATCGACCAGCTCCACTTCGACGGCGCGTTGTGGTCCACGAAGAAGCAGCGACCGTGGTCGTTCTTCCTGTTCGGCGGCAAGCCGGTCGAGTATTACTACGACTACGACTACGACTACGACTACGACTACGACTACGACTACGACGACAACGGAGATTGGCTGTCCGGCGGCGGCGTGGTGTGGAAACCGTCGTGGCGCGCTCGGCATCAGGTCGACATGTACTACTCCGAGGAGGAGGACGAGGGATTCTTCGCCGCGGCGTGGCGCTGGAACCAGTATTGGCCCAAAGGCTGGCGCACCAACACCACGCTACGGTTCCTTGACGACGACGTGCGGGACTTTCGTGTGTTGGCGACCAAGTATCTTGAACGACTGGGAATCGGCCTCCAGGTGGATTACACCCTACAGCCAAAGGTCCGCGGGCGCGGGGACGAGGGCCGCTCGCGGACCTTCTCGTCATACGGCAACCTGCTGGGCCCGCGCGCGGAGAACCATCGCATCGGCGTCAACCTGAACAAGTTCTTCAGCGACAAGTTGCTCTTCCAGGTGGGCGGGTCGGTCCGGCGGGGCAGGGGGAGCTTGGCCGAGGACACCTTCAATTCGGCCGAGTCCGAACACTTTCACGTCTCGGTGACGCGATTCAACGCCTGGGACAAACCGCTGGACGTCACGCTGGCCTTTGAAAGCATCAAGACCGAAGATGACACTTTCAAGTCGTTCACGGGTCACGCGACGTATCGACCGAATCCCAAGTGGGATTATACGCTCGGCGCATCATTATCACGCTACAAGCTGGACCCGATCGATTTCCCGACCAACCTCAACGGCCCGGAGGAGGTCGATCTGTTTCTCGACGATATCGACAGTTTCTCGCCGTTCTTCGAGGTGAATTGGCGCCCGACAGGGAATCTCAAGCTGCGCGGCGAGGTCTCATGGGAAGATACGGACGCTTCGGATGAGGACGCGTTCACCGCCACGCTGGGTTTCAACTATCACTTTCATACGTATTTGGGTTGGGATACGGGCTTCGAGGAGATCCCCGACCTCAGGGACTAAGATATGGTTGCGCGGAGCGCGACCCCAAGGCGGGCCGGAAATGACGATGGGAATAGATCGATGATGCATCCTCCGAATTCAACCGACTCGCAACCGGGCATCCGGCGCAAGTTGCATCTGATCGCCGCGGTGGGGCTGATCGGGCTCGTGTCGTGGGTCCTGAGCTGCACGATGCTGCGCAACGCGACGATCGATGATCCCGACAGCGCGTTGATCTTCTCCCATCCCGACCACGCGATCCATGTCCAGGACTGCAAGGCATGTCACCTCGATCCATAAACCAAGACGATCACGGCGGCCAGTCATGCGACGTGCGTCCAATGTCACTCCGCCGCCGGCGAGACGACGCCTCCCGGCGATGGGTGTCTGGTCTGTCACTACACGCTGACGCCGAAGCGGGCGAAGCGCGCCAAGCGGCCCGATTATTCGATGGCGGAGTTTGATCACGAGGGACACGCGTCGGTCGAGTGCTCGGCCTGTCACGGCGAGGTGAACGAGACGCGTCTGTTGACGAAGATCACGCATCCGAAGATGGAAGACTGTTTGGCGTGCCATTTCCCGACCCTCGAACACGCCTCATCGGCCCAGTGCGGTTTATGCCACCTCGATATCACGACCCAGTGGAAGCCGGCGAACCACGGTCAGGCCAACTGGGAACGCGTTCACGGTTTCACGTCGATGAACAATCCGAACCTTTGCTCGCGCTGTCACGATGCGGTCGAGTTCTGTCAGTCGTGTCACCAACGCGAACGGCCCAGCAGCCATACGGCGACGTTCCGCATCAAGACGCACGGGTTTCACGCGATGAGCAACCCGATGTCCTGCTAGGCGTGCCACCAACAGAATTTCTGCGAGGCCTGTCACTTCACGACCGAACCCATGAGCCATACGGCAAGTTTCAAGCGAAAACCGTATTTGCACTGCGTGGGCTGTCACCTGCCGCTCGAGTCGGGCAACCGTTGCCAGGTGTGCCACAAGGGAGACCCGCACGACCAGGTGATTGCCACTCCGCCTCCGCCCCGGCTGGTGGCCGCCGGGCGGATCGACGTGAGTGGACCCTGTTTGCCGTGTCATCCCGTCAGCCTCGTGCCCATCACGCACCCGTACAATACGATTTCGCCCTTGGAATGCGTGCAATGCCACCGGCCGATTTACGCGTGGGTCGTTTCCAGGACACCTGCAATCGGATCAGGACCGGGTTCTTGACTAAACATGGAAGCAGGATAACACCCGCGTGGACATGGGCAAGCGGCGAATGGCTCCATGCCTTGGTCGGAATCCGTGGCATTTTCACTCTACGACTTCGGGCCGGTGCCATGGGGATTTGGAGTGGCGGCCGAAATCATCCCGAAACGAGCGACTTGAGCATCTGGAAACCGTGATAAACGTAGTTGCCGAATTCGCGAGGGGAGCGCGCGCCGCGCAACGTGCGCAGGATGACCTTGGGCCGCAGGTAATAGCCGCGCATCGCCCGCGCGCGCAATTTGCCGAACTCTTTCATGCTCAGGTACAGACCCGGCATCGCGGGATCGGCGTAGGCCGCGCGCGGGATTTCGCCGTCCTCGATTAACCCTTCCTTGACGCAGATGTCGTATAGCGGCGTCCCGGGAAAGGGATAGACGTAAAAGATCTCAAGGAAGTCGGGGTCCAGGTCCTTGGCGAAACGAACCTGCTTGTCGATCAGTTCGGGCGTATCCCACGGCAGGCCCATGAGCAAATAGGCACTCGACTTGATGCCCGCCTCGCGCAGCATGTTGACCGCTTCGTAAGCCTGTTCGACCTTGGCCTTTTTGTCGATCCGGTCCAGCGTCTCCTGGTCGCCGCTCTCCACGCCCATCGCGACGATCCAGCAGCCGGCCTTTTTCATCCAGCCCAGCACCTCGGGGTTGAGGGTGTCGACGCGGCTGTTGCACGCCCAATCGATATCGAGCCCCTCGTCGAGGATCGCCTCGCACAACCGCGTGACCCAGCGCTTGTTCTGCGTGAACAGGTCGGACCGGAACAGGAAGTTGCGGATGCCGTGGCGCTCGACGCACTCGCGGATTTCGGCGATCACGTTCTCGACCGACCGGTACCGGTTCTTCGTCCCCGAAACCTGGTTGGCCAGGCAATAGATGCAGTGGAACGGACATCCGCGGTTGGTCAGGATCGTGGTTTGCAACTCGTCGGTGTCGGGCCGCGCGTAGAACGCGTTGTTGGTCAAATGACGCGCGGGAAACGGGATCGCGTCCAGGTCCTCTTCGTAGGGACGTTCGGGATTCTTATGGACCTGGCCCTCGGCGTCGCGCCACGTCAGGCCCAGGACCTCGCCGGGTGCTTTGCCCTGGCCCAGCTCGCGGCAAGTCCCCTCGTATTCCCCGCGCAGGACCCCATCGAGGTCCCCGTAGAGCTCGAGCGACCGCAGGTCCATTGTGTTGAAGTGCGCCCCCTTGGCCAGCGTCAGGATGTCGGGATCGACCCGCTTGGCCAGGGTGGCGGCCTCCATGTCGCGCTCGAGCGAGGGAGTGGTGATGCTGAGCAGGACGGCGTTGGGCCGCCACCGGGCCAGGTCGGCTTCCAGCGCTTCCCAGGCCTGCTCCTCGGCGGGATAATCCTTGAGCCGCACCTCGCAGCCGGCCGCCTCGAAGCTGGCCGCGGCGTACATCAAGTCGATCGGCGGGCGCAGGGCGACCGTCTTGAGCTTGTCGATCGGCGTCTGGCAGCGGTCCTCGCGGATAAACCGGCCCGTCGGGGGGACGACGCAAAAGACGCGCTTGAGAGGTTGGCCGAACATTGTTTCCTTAAACACCAATCCGCGGCATCGGTCGACTCACGACAAATGCCGCGCCTATTCGGGAATCCAGGTTGAACAGGTGCCCCACCCGCAACGACCCATCGGGATCATCTTACGCCCCGACCCATCGGAGGTCAAGCCGGGTGTGGTTCCAGGCCGATTCGATTCTTTAATTCCGGGAACCTCGGACCCTGTTCGCTCTTTAATTCGGTCTCCGGCCCCGCCTGGCTTTCCTGAAGCCGGGTATTCGAATTAGAAACTATCCCTCCCACTTTGCTTGAAGGGTGGTCCGAACTGAAATGTGTCGGCATATAATATGTCTCCCGCGCTCAAGGTGCCGTTGGTCGGATCATAGAACACGTTCCACGGATCCCAAGGGATCCCCGTCTCGACCCACTCCAGCAGGTCGGGACCGACGCTCGCGAGCAACCAATGGTGGAACGTGCTTCTCCCAAACGGAATATACTGCCCTCCATTCATCACGCAACCCGTATCATGCATGGGTTGTGTCGTCACAAGGACGCTCATTGGCACGCCAAGAGGATTGTGGTTCCATCGGCCCGTTGAGTTGAAATAATCAAGGGGAATATCCGATAGGTATGCGACGGGAGTCGTTAACGTGGTAACGAGATGGGCGGGGGACTCGGGCGGGTCCTGATAGAGTACAAACCAATTCGCGCAACCCGTATTGGGCGGACTATTGTGGTCGATCACGTGGCTCATAAATGCGGTATGCACGGTTCGCATATCGGACTTGGTCCTGACAACCTTGGACCGGATCTGTGCTTCGAGAAAATTGGGAACCGCAATCGCCGCCAGAATGGCAATGATCGCCACGACGATTAATAGTTCGATCAATGTAAACCCCTTGGTTTCCGTCTTCATGGCCTTACACCTCCGAAGTTTAGCGGTAAACGTTCTCAAGAATATGTCCTGGATTCAACTCCAAAGTGTAAGCTTTCCAAGGTTGACGGGAGGGGTTCGCTGATGTAGATGGCAACCTGCCACCGAGCAAAGCAAGGATCGGACTCTCCGAACTGTCCATGTCCGGGAGAAAGTCCTTTGTCTGAGATCGCCGGTTGGCCTCGGCCAGTTCGTCGTCGACCCGGTGCGGGCCGTCGCCCGCAACAGCCCCCGCCTCTCCGCCGTCAGCGACATGATCGACTTCAACGCCGCGGTCGGTCGCCGACCTCAGCTTTCCTCGTCCAACGCCCTCCAGGCTCATGGCCCCCTGCTCCAGGACCGTTTTCAGGGCGGACATGGTTCTGGGGCGGTTACCTCCCAGGACGATGGTTACCTTTGACTTCTGCTCGTCTATCGAGATAGGCACACTCCAACTCTTGGCGTCGTCGCCGTCGAGAACGTACGTTTTACTTATCCCCGTTGGGTCGGTATGGATGAGTTCCGTGTTGTAGAAATCAAATCGGTTCCAGTACTGGACCACTTTGAATGTGTTACCGGACGCAGCTTCAGCCTGGGCGATCGTGTGTCTGTGGGCAAAGATAACGTCCGGCGTCCATACACCAATCACCAAGGGTAGACCGAGCACGGCCGCGAGAAGGGCGGCGGTCACGATGCCAATCACAATAGTCTTCTTCATAGGCTTCTTCATCTTTTCTTGCATAACGTCGCGGATCAGGCGCGAGCTATTGCTAATCGCCTGCATCCGGCTTGTTCGAGGCTTCGTTCGTTTCCTTAATCCGTACAGTGAATTCTGCCGAGGCGTAGTCTTCCCAAATGGTCCTCCACCATAGCAATGACTCCGCATCGGGGTCATGAAAATCAAGGTAGTAAGAACCATGAATGACGTACATTCCTGGTTTGTCAAAGGCGAACCATTTGCTCAAGCTGATCTTATCCTCAAATACTTCACCCGGGCTCAAGACCCGCCTTACAGCCAGGCCACCAGGGGGTCAAACTGGACCCGCAAGGCCTCTTTTTTGCTCTCACCCATCAGATCTCTCAACTTTTGCTGCTCGAACATCGACTTCAGCCTTTATTCATCGACCATTCGAAAAATTATACCATGACTTTCTATTTCTCAAATGGGAAATATGGGTCTATTTGTTTGTCGATGGTTTCGGTTTGGTCCAGCATGGCCCCGAAAGTGAATGAGTCCCCGATGAGCAAAATCCTCCGCCCATCGCGCGTGTTCGGCTCGTCATCTCGATGTCCCTTCGAGTTGATCTTGTACTCGGCCTTGATAATGCCGTCTTCCCAAAACCCCCGCCAATTGGGTGTCAATGTGTATCCGGCTTTTTCGTCAGGCATGTGTAGGCCTTTGAGGCCGATCCATGGCTTGCTTCTTGGCATCAATGACCTGTATGGTAGGAATATAATGTCGCAGAGTAGCAACGCGGCATAGGTGGAGAGAGCGGCGAGCAGAAGGCGTGGCGTCCAATATCGCTTCGAATCCACCAGCGTTACAACGAAGACGGTTAACGCCAGTGTCAGTAGCGCGATTTCGGTTTCCCCGAATCCGCTATTTGGACCGTCAAGCCCAATATGGTCGGCTGCGATCGCCACTAGCGCCAACACAAGTGGAATGAGGAAGATAACCGATCGCCTCTTCCCGGTGCGAGATGCCGTAGTGTTCATAACTTTATCCTCGGCCATCGCGGACACACAGCTTAAATATTAGGTCACGTTGCTGGAGTAAAGACGGCGCCCTGTAAACTCGCGGCGGACGTTGCGACGGGTCGAGTGGGGGCTGTGTTGAACGTCTTTTCGGCTCAACGGATGCCGTTCTGAAGCATAAAGACGCTCTTCCCGGCTCCTTTATATTCGCTTGGATGGCGCGACGAAGCAAGGGGGAAAAACAATCCGTGGTCTGGCCAGAGAATTCAGACCGAGATGGGAGTTGTTCTGGATCAGATACGTAAGAAGTACATCCAAAACAAACCGCTGGATTTCGGCAATTCGGTAATCTATCGCGCTTCAAACCGCCCGGTCTCAACGATGCGAATGGGAATGCCTTCGAGCTCTTTTGGAAGCACCTGAGACAACTCCGCGCCTTGATGCTCGACATAGACCTCAATGACGGGCTCCCCGGCGGGGTTCGCGGCGATGCCGGTCCCGACCACGCCGGGGATGCTCATCAAGTTAGCGTCATGTCGGGATTTGACATGCCTGGCTTGGCTTAGGTCCATCATTGATTCTTGTTGATCGGAACCGGTCTCACCGGCGACCTGAGCGGGGGGGAGCAGGGCGAGCCTGACAGCCCACCCACAACAGGGACCCCGCCAGTGTGGTTAAGAACAAAAAGTGCTTGGTGCGCATGAACCACCGCCCCGCGCTTGGTCAGGCGAATGCCACACTTCTCCGTCCGGGGCGCGTCAGAAGGCGACGAACGGGCCGGTCAGCATGACACGGGTCGGAACGTTTTCCAACGCGGCGGGAATCCGCCGACGCGTCCGGGAGCACTCCTGGTCGAGATAAACCTCAATCACCGGCTCGCCCGCTTCGGAAAGACCCACGCCGCTGCCCACCACGCCGGTCAGGCCCAGAAGCTTCGCCTCCCTTCTCAAGCCCCTAAAGCATGGGGTGCTTTCCGCCGGAAGACTTCCCCCAGTGCTTTAGGGCCTGTTAACACTAAACAATTGACTTTCGGGGCGGATGGCGTCATGATCCTTTAATGATGCAGATCACTCCCGAACAATACGAAAAGATTGCCCCGTGTTTGCCGAAACAGCGGGGAAATGT
>CAUZJO010000044.1:0-31631 GCA_963580245.1 Candidatus Sumerlaeia bacterium
TGTCACCTTCCAAATGGCCGAGGTGGCGATCCCCAGGGATCTATTTGCGGCCATCCTGGACAAAATCGCCCAATTGCGACTGTTGCCAGGGACTGGGTAGGACGGATGGCACGCTGAAAAACTCCGGAGTCGTAAAATCACAGGGTGGGTCATAATCTTGCCGTCAGAGAAGGAGGTAATTGCTTGAAGGAAAAGTCGAAATCTTGTCCCGTGCAGGGGTCCATGGATCAGTTTTGAATTGAATTTGGGATCAAATCCCTTGACAACGGCGCCCATCAATGGGACAATTCTAACCGGATTGGATAAAAAGGAGAACACCACGTTCAAGGGGGTGCTGCCCAAGCAAAATGCCCTGCCCGCGCTCGACGAGTTGAAAAAATCGCTGCTGCAACAAGCCTTCAGTGGAGAACTCTAAAGAAAGGTAGCCATTTTATGATTCTCCCTGGCGAAACATTCCCTAGCCGACGAGCGATGTACACAGCGGGCCTTCACCGTAACATTCAGGCGGGGATCGCGCCTAAGGGGGAATCGATAGTGCTCTCTGGTGGGTACGTTGATGACATTGATAACGGTGATTTTGTGATATATACCGGCCAAGGGGGCCGAGACAGTAAGACTCGTAAACAAGTTGAGGATCAGGCTCTAATCCGCGGTAACAAATGGCTCGCGCATAATTATCTTGAGGGTAACCCAGTCAAGGTATCGCGAGGTCATCAGCTTGATTCCCTGTATGCCCCGCCAACCGGATATCGCTACGACGGTTTATATCAAATCACCAACTATTGGCCACAAAAGGGGGGGGATGGATTCCTAATTTACCGATTTCGTTTGGAGCGGTTGCCTGGTCAACTGCCCATCGGTGAGCTTCAGAATCAGACTTCAACCGGCAGTGGCCTGGACGGTGTCTTGGGCAATAAAAATCCACAGCGAGAACTAACCACTTCGAACCGAATCGTTAGGAGCACTGTTGTTGGTAATAAAGTTAAGCAGCTCTATGATCATACTTGTCAGATTTGTGGTGTGCGCCTTGAGACGCCTGCTGGGCCTTATGCAGAAGGGTGTCATGTTCGCCCTTTAGGGAAGCCACACAATGGGCCTGACACAGACGACAACATCCTTTGTCTATGTCCGAATTGCCATGTTTTGTTCGACACCCACGAGATTACGATTGATGACGACTTGAGGTTCGTGTCCCTCGACAAGCCTCTTGCTTTCCGGGCTGGTCATTCAATTCATCAGGACCATCTGAAATATCGCCGTTCAATCAGCAACGTGGCCCTGCCCTCCCCCCGGCAAGCACCCCAGCAGGCACGGGCTGGGGTTGCCCTAGCGTCTGACGTGAAGCCATGAACGAAGCCGAAACCCGCGCCGAACACATCGCCCCGGCCTTGCAAGCCGCCGGCTGGGGCGGCCCTGGTAAGTGAAGGCTGAGCCTATCGGAATCTGCGTCAGAGACGGTTCGGGTGTCGGTGTAGGTTCCGGTGTTGGGGTCCGCGCGCCGCCGACGCACCGACCGCCACACGCCGCGAGTTCGTCACTGTGCTCAAGGCCGAGCTGCCCGTGGCGCTCGCCCACCTGCAGCGCGGCAACATCGCACCGGTGGACCTGGCGCAGGCGGCCATCGGCCCGGGTATGGCGGTCTACACCCGCTACGCCAACGATGTGGATCATAAGCGTGACAAAAAATGGACGTACCATCTCCCGGTTCCGCGAGATGCACCCTCCGGAGCCCAATAAAAGACGCCCCGCGGGGCACCGTCTAGGGTAGCCGCGGGGCGTTTAGGTTGGCTTAGGGTTCCCCCGTAGGGGAGGGTTTAATAGCGATCCAGCTTGCGCGTCAGCTTGAGCATGCGGCGACGCTGTTTGCGTTTGGCCGCCTCATGCTTCTTCCGCCGCCTGACGCTTGGCTTTTCGTAGTATTCACGTTTGCGTACTTCGGCCAGGATGCCGGCTTTTTGGCATTCCTTCTTAAACCGCTTCAGCGCTTTGTCAATCGGTTCGTTTTCTTCGACGTAGACCCGACTCAAGCAGATCCACCTCCCTCCTGCTTGTCATCGCCCACGCTCCTCCCACCCCTAGGGGCGAGACACCGTGTCCCCGTTCGGTCGGAGCGTTGGACGTGCCTTACGGAATGCGGCCACGCGCGAACGCAGGCCACTTCCGCCTCCATAGGTAGCGTATCAGCCCTTTCCCGCCGATGTCAATGCCGGATCGACGCGTATGTCTCCAAGACCGCCTCGATCCATGCCTGGGGGTGATGGCGGCGCAGCATGTGCTCGCGGGCGGCCTGCCCGGCCCGGCCTCGGGCCTCGGGATCGGTGAGCCAAGCGGCCATCGCGGCGGCCAGCGCGCCGGCGTCGCCCGGCGTCGCCAGGCGCGCGGCCCCCGAGGGTTCGGTCAGCTCGGGGATGCCGCCGACCGCGCTCGCCACCAGCGGGAGCCCCGACGCCATCATCTCCAGGGCAATCCGGCTGGAGCCTTCCGAACCGAGCGACGCGATCACGCCGACGTCCATCGAAGCCAGGACCTTGGGCAAATTGGGCAAGTTCCGGGCCGTCCAGACGCGGTCACCGATCCCCAGCTCCGCGGCGCGCGCCTGCATGGCCTTTTTACGCCCCCTGCTCCCCTGCCCCGCGATCATGAAATGCGCCGTCGGATGGTCGCGAGCGACTTGCGCGGCCGCTTCCAGGAAAACGTCGTGGCCTTTGATGGCGTGGTAGCGTCCGACCAGGCCGAACCAGACAGGCTCGGCTCCTTGTGCCGGAGGTTGCGGGAGGGTCGGGGAAACGTGCTGGCGCCGCCAGGCGTCACTGCGCCGCCGGGGATCGAAACGCTCGGGATCGACCGCCGAGAGGATGACGCGAGACAGGGGCAAATGCGGTTGCCAAGGCCCAAAACCGGCCTGGACGGCCCGGCTGACGCAGATCACGGCGTCGGTCGCCCGCAAATACAGCCAGCGATTGAACGGATGACGGCGGACGGGCATCACCACGTGGCGCGTGCGCACCAGCGGCCGCCGCCCCAGGCGCGCCACCGCGATGCCCAGCCAATGGTCCTTCCCGCGGTGGCAATGGAGTAGGTCGATGCCTTCGCGACGGACCAGTCGGAGCCAGCGGGAAACGTCCTGGGCGTCGTGCCAGGGGGTCAATCCGTGACGGAAATGCAAGGCCAGGACGCGCCAATCCCGCTCCCGGGCGAACCGCTCCAGCGCGAAACCCCGGCGACACACGATCCACGGACGCTGACCGGCGGCCTCCAGTTGTTCATAGAGCATTGCCACGTGGGCGACCTCGCCGATCCAACGGCGGCCGCTATTGGCCAGAGCGATGGTCAGCGGGGGTGACATGGCCACCCCACCTTAGCCATGCGACCCCCCTGGCGCAAGCCCAGTCGGAGCTGGATGGCGCGCGGCAAAGGACCGATCCAGGGCCGATGCCTTGGAGAGCTTGCGTTGAGTCCGCCGACAAAGTATTTTATAAGATGGTTGGACAGTCCTATGTTGGGCAACATCAGTCACTCCTTCTTTCGACCCGTCCTCGTCGCGCGCGTATTTTTCGTGTTGCTGACGACGTGGTGCGGATTGATGTTGGCCGAACGAACGACGATCACCTTCTTGGGCATTCAGATCCCCCAATATATCCTCTATTCGCTTGTCGCGTTTCTGCTCGCGCTGGTCATTACGATCGTTGAGCACGCGACCGATGCCATCAGTTCCCACAAGCTGCTCATGGCCGCCATTGGCATGATGGCGGGCATGTTGTTCGCCCAGCTTTTCTATCCGACCATCCCCACCACGTTGGCCAACGCGGAAAGAATCCGCATGGCGTGCAATCTTTTCTTCGGCTACTTCGGCATTATCTTGGCCATCAAGCACGCCGAGCGCTTTCACCTCAGGCACCTGAGTTATCTGTTCTCCCAACAGTCGGCCGTCCCCAAGGTTCTTGACTCGAGCGTGATCATCGACGGGCGGATTCGTGAACTGATCAACCTGCAAGTCGTCAAGGGCGCGATCTTGGCACCCTCGTTCGTGCTCACCGAAATCCAGGCGATCGCCGACGCCACTGACCCCAATCGTAAAGCGCGCGGCCGCCGCGGGCTGGATGTGCTGGGGGGCCTGCGCGAAGATTGCAAATCGCTCGAAGTCATCGACAAGGATTTCCCCGAGGTCCAGGGCGTCGACCAGAAGCTGGTCCAGTTGTGCCGCGAGATGCAGGCCGACTTGATTACCAACGATATCAACCTGCAGAAGATCGCCCAGCTCCATGGGATTACGGTCATCAACATCAACGAGATGGCCAACGCGCTCAAACCGACCGTCTACATCGGTGAGACGTTCCCGATCACCATCGTACGCGAGGGCAAGGAGGTGGGGCAGGGAGTCGGCTACCTCGAGGACGGCACGATGGTCGTAGTTGACGAGGCCAACGCCTACCTCAGTAAGGAGGTCCAGGTCATCGTCAGCAGCATTCTGCAGACCTCTTCGGGCCGGATGATCTTCGCCCGGCTGCGCGAGGAGGATCGCCCGCGCACCGATCAACGTCAGCGCGCGCGCACCTAGATCGCCTAGAATCGGGATCCGGGCCTGTTTGATCGTTACCAGGAATGTCGCGACCCAGACAAGCCCCTACTCCTTGGGTCGAGATGGGGAACCCTCTTCAAACGGGCGGGGTTCTTGCGCCGTGAAGTGAACGATGAGGGTCGCGAGAAAGAACCCTCCGGCCACCAGAATACCGATCAGGTGGAGTGCTTCGGGCCGGCCCGTCCAGCTCTGCCAGAAGCCGACGGCCGCCGCCAGCACCACCCAAACCGACAGGTTCAAGACGATCAAACGCTTCCCGCTCAGGGGGGAGGAGTGGGCCGTCCGACATACCTCACCCTCCCCGGCGGATTGCACCCGCTCCCCTACCCCGCCGGGGTCAACACGCGGGAGGCCGGCTGCATGCTCGCCGGGGTCTTTCGTCTCATGAGCTTCGCCGTTCCCGCCCATGTCAAGCCTCTCCGCGCGTAATCATCGTCCCGATCCCCGAATCGGTGAACAGTTCGATAAGCAGGGCATGCGGGAGCCGGCCGTCCAGGATATGGGACGAGGTCACGCCGGCCTCGATCGCCGCCTGGCAGGCGCGGACCTTGGGGATCATCCCCCCGCGCACCACTCCCTGCTCGATCAGGGCGTTCGCCTCCTCGACCCGCATCCGCGGGATCAATGTGGCCGGGTCTTGCGGGTCGCGGCAGATGCCTCGCACGTCGGTCAGTAGGATCAGTTTGCGCGCCTGGAGCCTGACGGCCAGTTGGGAGGCCACCGTGTCGGCGTTGAGACTGTAGGTTTGGCCATCGTGGTCGGCGCCGATGGGCGAGATCACCGGGATGTAATTATTCGAGTCCAGCAGGCGGATCAGGTCTTCATCAATCGCTTCCACTTCGCCGACGTAACCCATGTCTTTGCCGGAATCCATCCGCATTTTGCGTGCCATGATCAGGCGGCCGTCCTTGCCCGACACCCCCACGGCTCGACCGCCGGCCTGATGAATGCGGGAGACGATTTCCCCATTGAGCTTGCCGGCCAGGACCATCTCGGCGATGTCCAGCGCATCGGCGTTGGTGACCCGATGGCCGTCCACGAACTGGGACTCAAGGCCGACGCGGTCCATCAGGGCCGTGATCTCGGGCCCGCCGCCGTGAACGATCACCGGATTGACCCCCACGCTCTCCATCAGAACGATGTCCTGCATCACCTCGCGCTTGAGCTTGGGGTCGATCATCGCGTGGCCGCCGTACTTGATCACGACCGTGGCGTCGCGGAAGGACTGGATATGCGGCATCGCTTCCATCAGCATGCCCGCTCGCTCGATCAGTTGTTGAAGCTTTTTATCTTCCATGGGTCGCGTTTAAGACGGGTTGGTTTCGCCGGCGGCGCCCGGTGCAATGCCGGATTCCGTGGCCTTCGGATCGGCCTCGGGGGCGCATTGGAAATCCTTCTGGGCATAATCGCGGGAGACGCGGTCGAGCACGGCGTTGACGTACGGCGTCGCCTCATCGGCGCTGTAGGCCCGGGTCAATTCGATGTACTCATTGATGGTCACGCGCATCGGAATGTCGGGGAACTCCCGTAGTTCGCATATGGCCATGCGCAGGCAAAGCCGCTCGAGCAGCGGCAGCCGTTCCAAGCGCCAGTTGTGAAGCAGGGGGCGAATCATTCCATCCAGATCCGCGCGCCGTTCAAACGTGGCCCGCGCCAATTGGCTGGCGAAAGCGTGCCAGGAGCCTTTGCGGGGCTTATCGGCGGCCAGGTAACGCGCCTCGACCTCCTCGAATGGCTCCTCGGGGTCGGCATACTCCAGCGCGTAAATCAGCTCCAGGGCCCTTTGCCGTGCGAGGTGTCGTTGGCCCATATCGTCCCGGACTCGCTATAGTGGGTTACGGACCCCGGTGGACGCGACCGGCCGTCGGCCGCGCACCGTGTGGTTCATCCGCCCTGCATCGATTGCCTCGTCGACGAAGCATCGGACCGTATAAGATAACGTTTAACACCCTGCAAAATCAAGTTTGCGATCCGATCCTGAATCGCCGGCTTCATCAGCTCTCGCGCGTCGGCGGGATGATCGATGAACCCGCACTCGATCAATACGGCCGGCATCCGGTAGTTCATCAGGACACGAAAGGGCGCGGATTTGACCCCGCGGTGATGGCGGCGAAACGGTCCGACGCCCATGAATAGCTGGTCGATCGTCACGGCCAGCTCTTCGCTTTGGGCTTGTCGCTCCTTGAGTTTGTCGTCGGCCAAGCCGCGTAGAATCTCGCGCAGATCGTCCCGACCCGAGGTCGGTTCATCCAGAGAGACCGTTTCGTCGTTCTCGAGCGCCAACAGCATCCGATCGGTCTCTTTGTGTCCGTCGCTGAGGAAGTAGAGCTCAAAGCCGCGGGCGGTCTTGCGCGAGTTGCTCTGGGCATTGAGGTGGATGCTGACGAACACGTCGCCCCCGACTTCGTTGGCCAGCTCGATCCGACGGGCCAGTGAGACGTACTCGTCGCGCGTTCGCGTCAGGAAGGCCTCCACGCCTGGATCGCGATCGATGAGGCCCTTCAGCTTATTCGAGATGTCGAGGACGAGGTTTTTCTCGTAACGATGGCGGCCACCGATCTTTTGGGACGTGCGCGCACCCATCGAGCGCGTGCCGCCATGGCCCGGATCAATCACAATCAGCGGCTTATAGGAAGACGTGAAGACGCGAACGAGGAAGGTTCGTTCGTCGGTCGGGTTCACCGTGAACAGAACGTCGCGGCGTTGGGTATAGAAGACGAAACGCAAGACGCGCTGATCGGGGTAGTGGATCCGCTTCACATGGAAGATATTGGCGTGGTTGAGAGACCACGTTTGGGGTTCCGTAGGGCCGTCGAGGCCGAAAAAGTCGAGATAGAACCTCTTGTGCTGAAGCAGCTCGTCGGTGACGCGCCACTGGGCGGGGGCGTTAAAGGCGACGGTGAAATGGAGTGCTTGGGCCTTGGCTTGCCAGTCGAATTGTTGCAGGTCGGGCGTTTGGGCCGCCCAGGCCGTCGGCCCAAGCCAGCCCACGATGGCGGCCAGCCAAAACCGATTGCCCGGGACAAGGCAGGTCGGAACACGCGTGTGGGAACGGGTCATCGGATTGCGCGAAAGGGACGGATTGCACGGGTGTGATCACCCAACCGCGACGGGGCGCGCCTCAAGCCTCGGCCGGTTCGGTCAGATGCTGGTTGACCTCTCCGACCTCCCCGCTTTCGGGGTACTTTTCCACGTATGCTTGCCACGCCCTGCGGGCGGGATCGGCCCGGCCGGCCTTTTCCAACGCGAGGGCGTGGTTGTAGGCTGCGTCGCTCAGTGCGGGATCCAGCTCCACGGCTTTGGCAAAGGCGGTGGCGGCTTTGCCGTACTCCTCGCGGGAGGCTGACAGACAGCCGGCGTTGAAATGATCCAACGCATCGCGGTTGCCCCATTTCAAGGCCACGCGCTGGGCTTCAATATCTTCGTCGGGCAAGGAGTGAAACATGGCCAGGCCCCATCGGTCGTAAGCCCCTTCACCTTCGGCTTCGAGGGATTGCCGGAAGCATTCAAGCTGCCGCTCGTGGTACGCGAAGAAAATACCGGCCTCCTCAACCTTTTCGTCGGGGGCGGGCACCAACCGCTCTTCGCTTTCGGTGGCTTCGGCCTGCTGGGCGTTTTGTTTACTCATGGCTGAACCAGGTTCCTCTTCAAAACTGGGAATGAATCAATTCTATCGTGGGACCGGGAATCGGCGGCGGGCTCCTCGCGCCGGACCCATGGGATCGATCTTGAACGATGGCGAGCGGTTTTTCAAGCGGTAACCACCAGGGTCCGTTCACCCCATGGCGCGGATGACTTCCTCCAGGACCTTGAGCAGTTGCTCGGGCTCGAAAGGTTTGACCAGGTATTCGACGGCTCCGGCGTCCAGGCCTCGCTGGACGGATTCGGCATGGGAGGCGGCCGACAGCATGACGATCGGGATCTCGGCGGTGTTGGGGTCGGCCTTGAGCTTTTTGCACACTTCAAAGCCGTCGACCAGGGGCATCATGACGTCAAGGAGGATTACGTCGGGGTTCTCACTTTTCGCCTGATTGATCGCATCGAGCCCGTCAAAGGCCGTACAGGTCTCATAACCCTTGGACTCCAGGAACATTTTCAGAACGACCTTGATGTCCTCTTCGTCATCGGCCAGCAGGATCTTCTTCGCCATGATGGTAGATGTCCCCCCCATTTCCACAGACAAGGATTCACGGGTCAGGCCGCCTGGCCTCTCGACCATGCCTACCCGCCAAATCTTCTATCAGACCCCGACCCCGTTCGCGAGTGCAAACTAGCGGCCGGCCTCGATCGCAGTGGAGGCATGCTCCTCCACCCGCGTGGCGTCGCTCATGGGCAGGCGGATCCGAAACGTCGTGAGCGTGCCCTGGGTGTCGAGCAATTCGATTTGCCCGCGGTGGCGCTCGATGATGTGTTTGGCCAGGAACAGCCCCAGGCCGCAACCCCCGGCCGCGCGTATCGTGGACGCGTCGCATTGGTGAAACTTTTCAAAGATGGTGCGCCGCTGTTCGGGCTCGATCCGGGCCCCATCGTTGGTCATGTCGATTTCGAACCAGGTCCCGTTGGCGCGGGTCCGGATCGAAATGGGCTGGCGCGGGTGTGAAAACTTGACCGCGTTGTAGATCATCTCCGAGAACACCTGGCGCAGTCTGCGCCGGTCGGCCTCGATCGGCGGGGCGGACTCGGCCAAATCCACGTCCATGCGGACCTCTTTGGCGGCGGCGGTCTCCTCATGGAGCGCAACCAGCTCGCGCAGCATCTCCCCGATGTCCAAAGGCCGCAGCGCAAGCTTCATCGTGCCGTTCTCGATCTCGGTGACGTCCAGGATCGAGTTCACGACGTCGGTCAGCCGCTGGGCGTTCCGGCTCAGGAGGCGATGGACCTGCCCCAAGACCTCCTCCTTGACGGGTTTTCCGAGCGAGGGGTCGATCATCGGGAGCGAGCCGCGGATGATCGACAGCGGCGTGCGCAATTCATGACTGATAATCGACAAGAAACTCGCTTTCACGCGCTCAACTTCCCTTAGGCGCTGCACCTCCTCTTCCTGATTGATCCCGTCGAACAGGATCAGGTGATCGGCCGAGGCGCCGCCCAAGCAGCGCATGGGGGTCACCGTCAAGGCGAAGGTCGCGGGGACGTCATTCAGTTTCAGGCTGATCTGCTTTTGGAGAGGTTCCACGTGCCCCTCGCTTTGGCTGATCAGATTGAGACAATCCTCGTGGACGCGCAAAGGGAGAATCGAGGAGAGTCGGGGCCGGGCCTCGGACGTGACTTCGACCCTGAACAGGGTTTGGGCCCGGTGATTCATATGCAGGACCCGGCCCTGGGCGTCCACCGAGAGGATCGCGATGTGGAGACTGTCGAAGACCTGCTCGAGGTATTGATAAATCTTGAGCGTATCCCGGTAGCGCAAGGCGTTGGTGAGGGCACCGCCGACCATGTTCGCCGCCGCCACGAGCAGCTCAACGTCACGCGGCCGAAACAGGCACTGCTGGGTGGGATGGGCGACGCTGACCACGCCGGCCATCTCGTCCTTGACGTGAAAGGGGGCAATCACACACGAAGGGGTGGCGTAACGGGGATCGGGCTCGCGACCGAAACAGCTTCGAAACTCCTCGGCGCTTTCAATGAGCAACGCCTCTTTGCCACCCAGGACCCTGCCGATCAGCCCCTCCTCGGCCGAAGCCTCGACTTGGGCCCAGTCTCCCTCCGGGATGTGCGTGGCGGCGGCCAGGCGCAGTCGCTGGTTGGCGCCGTCGGCCAGCATCAGCGAACAGGCCTCGACCTCCAACAATCCGGCGATCAGGTCGCAGGAGCGCACACAGATCTCCTCGGGATCATGACTGCCGATCAGCGAGGTCAGGCTTTCAAACAGTTTCAGGTAGTGCTGGGAGCCCAGACCGGTCTGCACAATGCTCTCCTTCTCGCCCGGTCGGCCGCTCCAGAATGGGGGCCGCCTCGTGGGCGTGCGGCGGGATCTCCACACCCCAACTATAAATCAGATCGGCCTGGATGAGAAATAAATTATTGAGCGGCCTGCTTATCGATACAGGTCCAGCTCTCCCGGCTGGGACTCGATGGGGAGCAGTTTGGGGTAGAAATCCACCCCCGAGGCACCGACTCCCCCTTCGAACTCGAACGGGACCGGTAGACGATCTAGCTTCTCAATCGTCCGTGAGGCTTCATCGGCCTGTCGATCGGTGAACTCGAGCCAACCTCTTAATCGGGGGTGCAGTTGGTCCATCTTGATGGACTTCTCGAAGGCCCGGACCTCGTTGGGAAACATGACGCGGTAGTTGACGGCGAGGCGGCCGGTTGGCCCACGCGATTCAAAGTGGACCCACTCATGCATCCGCTCGCCGTTATTGGGATCGCCGTCGAACCAATCGGCCTTGCCCGGCAGGCCGCAGGGCGGATGAAGGCCCGTGCGGGAGATCAAGGTCCCCCATTGCACCTTGAACGCGCGCGGCTCATGGGGCGACTCAGGCGCTTGATCGAGGTTCTTGACCTCCAGCTTGGGATCGAGCGCCAACGCCCGCTCCAGCAGGACCACTCGGTCTTGCTCGTCGGCGACCTGGGCGGCCAGCGTGCTCAGCCAGCGCGCTTGGCCCTGATCGATCTTTCGACGGGCGTCGTGGGTCAGGAGGCCACCGTCCTTGAGCATACGGCGCGCGTCGTCATAGCGGCGCCGTTCCATGAGGATGGGGATCAGATCACGGGCTATCCCCCGGGCCTCCGTTGACCGCAAGTCGGGTGCCTGACGGAGCCAGGCGGCCTGCGCGTCCAACACTTCTTCACCGGGGACCGGCGGCGCAAAGAGTGCTTGCCCGGCGCGGCCCATCACCTCGAAGACGTAGAATAGGCCGACGCTTTCCAAGGCATCGATGGCGTGGGTCAGCCAGGTGGCCGTTTTGTAGGCCTTCTCGCGCGGACGCTCCGGACCCAGGATGATGAACCGCCATAAGGTGCCCCGACGGCGAGCCCGCGCCTGATCCAGCCGTTCATCGGGGTTCTGGCCGGGATCGTGCATCAAGGCCGAGAGCCAGCACCGTTGTTCCGCGGGGGCGTCACGATGCTCTGCCAGAAGCATGGGCCATTTCCTCATCGCGGTGGCCCCTCCCTCGCCACGCGGGGGGAGGGCCGCAAGCGCTTGAATCAGCAATTCCTCGCCTGAAGAGGGCTGGGAGCCCGACAACGGCTCCTCGAGGGAATCCCAGGTTTGCATGAAACGCAGAACGGCGGGATCGGCGGGATCGACGGGCGGCGCGCGATCGGGATAGCCAACCTGCGCCGAGGAGAGGGCTTGGCGGCGCCGGCGCGCGATGGCCTTCTCGGCGGCTTCCAGGCACCGTTGCGCTTTGTTCCAGCCCGGCCGAATCATGGCCGCCTGAAGGGCGTAGAAGCGGGCCTCTTCGGGATGGCCGGTGTGAAGCAACCACTTCGCCCGGTCCAGCTCTTCCCTCGCCCATCTGCGGTCGAGTTTCTTCTTCAGTTTTCGCATGGTCGTGTGGTCGAGCGACTCGGACCGGCGCATCAGGTCCAGCTCGCGCCGCTCCCATGGGTTTGCCTCGGCCGGCTTGAACAGCGCAAAAACCGTATCGACGCCCAGCGTCATGATGGACTGGAGGTTGCCCTGGAGCGAGCGAAGCGAGGTATACATGAGCCGGTTAAGCCAATTGGTGTAGAACCCGTAACGGCGGATAAAGGCGGCCTGGCGGCTCTGCAATTGAGGATCTTCGCTCAATGTGCGCAGAATCACGCCCCGCAGCAGTTCATCGTCGGACCGAGCATACAGCTCGCGCAAGGCCCGCTCGCGTTTTTGGGCCGACGTTCGGCGGCCTGCGTGCATGAAGGCCCGCCAGGGCTCGAACTCCCACGAAGTGGGCCCGCGCGGCAGCCGCTCGCCGATCAACCAGGCGCGAATCAATTCCGCGGCTTGCTCATCCCGACTCGGCGATGGTTCTGGGCGACGCGTGGCGGCGGCGGTCGGACCGGGATGGCCGAAGACCAGCAAAAGCGCGATCAGCGCCCCAAAGACGGGCCTGCCGAGGTTCCAGGAGCTTTCCCACGCCGCGAGCATGACGCTATTCCTTTAACTGATTGATTTCCTTGCGGATCCCTTCCAGCTGTTCAAGCATCGCCTCTTGTTCGGCCGAAGGGGGCGGCGGAGGTGGTGGAGCGACCAAATCTTCAATCTCCGGGGGGAGGACTTCAAGAATGACGGTCTCGAAATACTGAGGCTGATAGCGCAGCACCAACGCCAAGGGGTTTTGATGGGACCCCTGTCTCTGCATCAGATCGGGTAGCAGCGGGTAGGCGAATCGGCCGAATTTCCTGATCACCTTGGCCGGGGCCGTCTCCCTGATGGACTGGATGGTCTCTCGGTAGCCCTCGAGACTGCCCTCATAAGCACTCTGCAAGACGATCAGGTCGCCGGGCAGGGGCCGCGCCGAGCCGAGCAGTTTCACGTCTCGGCCGCCCGACCAGAATGTTAGTTTGGCCCCACTGATGGCTTCGCTGAACCGCTCATTGGTGTGAATCAGGCGGTCTTCGGACAAATTGAGTTCCCGCTCGATATATCGCCCCGCCTGCTTGAGATCATGCCATGGGTTGCCCTGCAACACGCCAACCAGGATCGCCATGACGAGCGCGTAACCAAGGACCGGGCCCGCCAGGAGCCAGAAACGCACGGGTCGTCGCTCACAATGACGGTCCCAGGTGGCCAGCCCGTGTCCCGCGAACAGGCAGACCAACGGCAGCAGCGGGAGCAGGTACCGGGACTGGAACGAGGAGAAGATCGACTGAAGCGAGAGGACCGCGACGGCCAGGTACAGGCTGAGCCATCCGGTCCAGCGGATGCGCGCCGTGGCCCACTTGACGCGAAAAAGCCCGTAGAGTATGAATCCGAAGATGCCCCAGGTGAAGAAATATGGGACCGTGCGCAGAAATTCCTCGAACTGGAACCAATAGATGTTGAGCAACGTGAAGCCCACTCCACGCGGAGAGGCGCGCTGGCCGATCTGAGTCAGGTGGTTGATCAACGGCTCCGGACCCTGGCGCAGCAGCCACAGCGGCGCGGCGAGCCAGGGCAGCAGCGTCCAGCAGGGGGAATAGGCGCGTCTCGGAGCGTTGCGCCAGGCACGACTGACATACCAGGTCGCCACAATGAGCGGCGGCAATAGCAGGATCCCCTGATAGCGCGTCAGGGTCGCCAGCGCGCCCATGAGCGACGCGACCAGAAGCCATTGGTTGCCCAAACGTGATTGAGGCGACCGGACAGGGCCGTCCGCGGGGAACAGCTCCGGCACGTATTGTTCAACTGCCAACAACATGGCCGCCAGCGCGCCCATCCACAGCGCCGCCATCAACATATCGGTCATGACCTGCACGCCCCAGCGTAGCGCGATCGGGCTGACGGTCCAGGCGACCAGCGTCCAGAAGGCCGCCCGCATCCCAAACAAGCGGCGCGCGACGACATGGATGGGGATGACGATCAACGTGACGGCCGCCAGGGAGATCAGCCGGGCCGCCCCTTCCCGGCCGATCCACGGCAGCCATTCCAGCAGGCGGGCGAGCAGCCCGTAGAGCGGGGGCCAGTAGGTCTGGCCGAAACGGCCGGGATCGATCTGCAGAATCCCGTCGGTATACGCGCCCTTATTGGCCGACAGGAAGGCCATCCGCCAGACCAAGCCGATGGCCGCGAACGCCATGACGGTCCGCGCGGCCTTGGGCAGATCGGTGAGTGCTTGGCGCCAACGGGAGGGGAATGCCACTTTCAGGGCTCCTCCGGGTCAAGGTCCACTTTGAAGCGGGGCACAAGCGGGATCAGCAGGCACGCGCCGATGAAGCCGGTCAGCGCGCCGCTCATCAGGCCGGACCATGACAGCCCGATCGACGTGGTGGACCAAAAGATGCGCCGCACCAGCGACCATAATTGCTGTTCAACGATCAGCAGGAGCGTGAGTTGCATCCACCGACTGGCGAATCCCCTCAGCTGGAGGTGGCGCGCGGCCCAGCCCGCGACGAACGCGACCGTGGAGAAACTGACGATGGCCGCGCCCAGCGCCTCGCGCGGGGGTTGCGAGAAGCAGAGAAACAGCACCGCGATCAACGCCACGCACATCCCCGCGATCTCCCCCCGGAGCATCCCCACCACGATGCCCGTCATGGCCAGCAATCGCCACTGGAACAAAAAGCGCAGCTTTTCGACGACCAGCTTTTCAAAGATGGGAGACAGGATCACTTCAATCAGAACCGCCGCCACCAGATAGCACCCCAGATACAGACACGCACGGATCATTGGACGGCTTCCTGTTGGCTCGCAGTGGTCGGTTCGTCCGTGACCCGTTGAAGAGCGGCGGTGCTTTCCGTGTCGATCGGGGAAGGGGATAGGCTCGGGCTGGTTGTCGCGTCCCCGTCGGCGACCATGGGTTCAGAGTCCCGCGGCATCCGAATGGCGTATTGCCCCAGCGTGGCCGTACTCGGTTGATCCTCACCCAACAGGCGCGCGGTCGGAATAATCACCAAGACCTCCTCCAGGGCGTCGAGCCGGACCGAAGGGCGCACCACTCCATACGGGATACCGTAATCGTCCCATTGGCGTCGTTCGATGACGCCGATTTCTATATTCCTCGGGTAGACCGAGTTCTCAAAGCCTCCGGTCTCCAACGCTTCACCGATTGGGATCGGTTCGATCTCGTTGACCGGCATGAATCGCAACGAGGCTTTGCGTCCCGCGCCGTGGAGGATGCCCCGCGAGCGGGTGAGGTCGGAGACGGCCCCCACGGCGCTGTTGGGATCGACGATGGTCTGAACGTGCGCGGTTTCATCGGTCGCTGATTTGACGATCCCCACCAACCCACCCAGCCAGACGACTGGATCGCCCGGCTCCACGCCGGCGGCGCGCCCGCGATTGATCACCAACGCGGACGACTCGTTTTGGGTGTGGTACCCGATGAGGTCCGCGATGATAAACTCCAATTCTGGCGGTCCCTCCCAGCGGCCCAAGCCCGACAATCGCTTGAGTCGATCCAGTTCCTGATTGAGGAGCTGATTCTCGAGCAGACGCCTGCTGAGTTCCCGGCGCAGCTCTTGGTTCTTCCCTTCGGCCGCCCACAGCTCGTCGATACGATGCACTTGCATGACCCAGTTGTGCGCGCCTTGCGCGACGGCGTTGGTATGCACCGCGACCTGGCCATACACGACACCCCACAGGCGATAGGTCTCTTCCTGCCGGTAGCGTTCGAGGGCGGCCACCCCCAGACCCATAACGATCAGCGCCGCCAGCAGAATCAGCCGCCCATTACGTTTGAAAGGATGAGGGGGAAGGGTCGCGCTACGATTCAAAAGGTATCCTCAACGCCTGTCCAAGCGAGGTTCGTTAGGCCGCCCGGGTCGGCCGCTCTGGGTTGTGACGCCGCCCTTCCCGCCCACGGCCGCGGCTTACCAAGCCGCGCCGCAATCCTGGCAACGGTGGCGACGACGAGCCAAGCCGTGCATCCACACCCCCACCAAGAGATGCAAGATCAGTCGCGGGAATGGGAGGGCCAAGTGCTTGACGTTTGACGATTGGCATTGGGGGCATTGCTCCGGCGTTTGAGGTTCGGATTGTTCAACGCCGAGAATCTCCAACGCCTGCTCGCGGTCGGAGGCGCGGACTTGCAGACGAACCAATCCCGTTTCGACGGCATGATACACGGTCAGATTGCTGATGCCGTCGTTGATCACGATCACGGGGATGCCCGCCGATTCCAGGCGCGTCCTTGCCAGATGCGCATCGATGGGGCGATCAAACTGGGCCAGTGTAATGATTTCCTCGCTCACGGTCGGACTTGTCCCCCGGATGCCCCATTATCTCAGGGATAGGCGGCGTTGGGCAATCATTCTTCAAGTGGCCCTTGAGCGCGTTGACCGCGCCCCGCCGTCACATGCGGCAGGCGCGCTGACAATTGAGGTTCGGCGCGCGAGACGGGAATGACGCGAGCCCCCGCCCCGTGCAGGGCCGCGGCGATTTGGTCAAACCGGGCGGCATCCATTGACTCAAATGATTCTTGGTCCTGATAGATCTTGATGAAGTCGCGCTGGTCGATGAGCACGACATCCACGCTGATCCGGCTCTCGCGCAGGCGTTTGACCAATGCCTCGGCTTGTTCCAGAGGCGTGTTGGCGGAGGCGCTGATGAAGACCACCCGCGAACCCCGAGGCAACTGGAGCGCAAGCGGGGAGCACTCTTCCCAGAAATCGGTCTCGCCGCCGGGCATCAAGACCGCCAGACGGTCCAGCAACATGTGCAGGTGGTCGAGACCCGTCCCCGTGGGGATACGGACGGTGGACTGCTGGGCATAGCTCAGGGACAAGCGATGGCGCGTCTCATAACCGCGCGTCAAGAGCGACGTGGCGGCGCAGATGGCCATCTCGGTGCTGGTCTCGGCGCCCAGGCCGAACCGCGCGCGGCGCGACATATCCATCATCACCGCCAGCTCGGCCTGAACGAATCGATTGAGCTGGAGGACGTGCCATTGGCCCCGTCGCATCGAAGTGCGCCAGTGGATGCGCGAGCGAGGGTCGCCCTTTATGTACTCGCGCACTCCCAGGATTTCCTCGCCTTGGCCTAGCCGGGGGACGTCATCCATCGACGAGCCGGCGGGCGAATCAGAGACGGGGATGTTGTAATCGTCGAGCGGTTCGGCGCGCGGATAGACCGTCAGGCGGGTGATCTCGCCCGCCTCGCGCCGCTGGACGAAGACGCCCAGTCCGTCGGACGCGCGCAGGACAACCGGGCCGAGGAAGTAGACGCCGCGGTGGCGGTCCGCTTGCTGCTGAAAATGGACCAGGACTTCCCAGCCTTCACTGAGCGATGGGATCAGATGAGCCTGGCGGATTTCGAGCGATGCGTGAAACCTGTCCTCGAGCTCGAGCAGCTGAATCGGCCAGCCCTCCCCTCGCCCGATACGCAGGGTGACGTCGACATAATCTCCCTCAAATACACGGGGCCGGTGGGTGCGGAGGATCCGGACCGCCTCGAGTTGGCGGCGGCTGGTGTACCACAGCCACAGCGCGGCGCCCGCAAGAAAACCGGCCAGCCCCGCCTGGGCCGGCGAGGTCGGCAGAAACACCACCCAGCCGATGAATCCGGCGGCCATCATGAACAGGATGTTCCGGGAGGCGAACAGGCCTCCGAGCCGGGGGTCGAAAATCAGCATCGTTCAGCTTTCCGTGTAGATCGGGGCCTCCACGGAATCGAGCAGCTCATTGATGATCTCATCGGTCTTGAGTCCGGCAAGCCGGGCCTGGGGCGAGAGCACGAGGCGATGGCGCAGCACGGGACCGGCCGCGCGTTTAATTTGGTCGGGACGGACGAACGAGGCACCCTCGATCCAGGCCAAGGCGCGCGCCAGGTGATGGAGCGACAACGAAGCGCGGGGGCTGGCTCCCAGCAGCAGATCATCGCGGCCGCGCGTGGCCTGCACCAGCCGCACGATGTAATCGACGAGCGAAGGGTCAGTGTGGACGGATTGGAGTGCCTGTTGCATGCGGTCGAAATCCTCGGCCGAGGCGAGCGGTTCGAGGTGATCGAGCGGATGCGTCGTCTTCTGCACCTCGACGATCGACCGTTCGTCGGCCAAGGAGGGGTAGCCGATACTGATCTGGATCAAGAACCGGTCGAGCTGCGCTTCGGGCAGGGGGAAGACTCCGTGCTGCTCGACGGGATTTTGCGTCGCCAGCACGAAGAAGGGCCGCGGCAGGGGATGACGCTGGCCGTCGGCCGAGACCGTCCCTTCCTCCATCGCCTCGAGCAGGCCGGCCTGGGTCCGCGGGGTGGCCCGGTTGAGCTCGTCGGCCAGCAGGATTTGAGTGAACACCGGCCCCTGCTGAAACGAGAAGGTCCGCTCGCGTTCGTCCCACACGCTAGTCCCCGTCAGGTCGCTGGGGAGCAGGTCCGGCGTCATCTGAACCCGCGAGAACGCCAGCTTGAAGGTCCGGGCCAGGGTTCGCGCCAGCAGCGTTTTGGCCACGCCGGGCACGTCCTCGATGAGCACGTGGCCCTCGATCAACATCGCCGCCAACGCCAGCTCGAGGACCGGCCGCTTGCCGATGATCACGCGCTCCACGTGATCGAGGATGTCGTTGGGCTGAAGCATCGAGAGGGTCCTTCCGTGGACGGGCCGGGGCACCGAGTTCCTCGGACCATCATGCTAGTGCCATCCACCACGGTTGGCAATTCCCATTGATTATGTTGGGTGCGGTCTGCGAGACTATCGACGCGCTTCCAAAATAAAAGCCGATCCGCGAGCCGTTCCGAGAGGGTTGTTCGTGAGTCAATCAGAGAAGAAAACCAAGAATCAGGGCGAGCAACGTGAACTCGAGCGTCGCTTGGTGGGGCGCATGTGGGTCGATTCGGGTCAGTTGGTCCTCACGGACCCCACCGGCTCATGACGCTCTACGATCCCCACCGCCGGCCCGCCGTCGAAGCCGCCGACGCGATCTGCGTGGCGCACGATTTCCTGCGGCGTTGCCGCCGATGGGCGCTCGAACGTGAATTGCCGTCGCGGCTGGAGAAAGTGAAGTCCGATCTGAGGCCCGAGGACGCCGCCAAGCTCCACGAGTGGGTCGCCTATCTGCGGTTCGTTGAACACACCCTGCGCGAACTGGAGGCTGGAACACTGGATGATTGGTTTGCCGAGGCGGGAGAAGATGCCTCGGGACAGGCCGCCGGCGAATTGACATGAATGAATCCCTTGCCCAGCCCCCTGAGATCCCCTCCGATCCACTGCGGTTGTTCATCGCCTTGGACATCCCGCGGGGAGCCCTCGATCAGGTGACCGCCCTGGGTCACAAGCTGCAAAAGGGGATCCAATTCACCCCCTGTCACCCAAGCTGGGTGCCAGCCGAGAACCGTCACTTGACCTTGGTCTTCCTGGGCAGCAAACCCCCCGAAGCAGTTAAACTAATTTCTCAAGCAATGGATCGTATATTATGCAATTTCAGTCAGTTAAAGCTTGAATTCAAGCGGCTAGACGTCTTCCCGAGTTGGCGTCGCCCGAAGGTGTTGTGGATTGGCGTGCGCGACCGCACGCATCAGATCGGGGAGCTGCGGACCTCGCTGGAAAAGGGAATGTACCCCTTCGGCTACGAGCCCGATCCCAAACCCTTCCGACCCCATCTGACGCTGGCCCGATTTCGCTCGCTCAAGGGCGTCCAAGCCGCCAAATCGGTCATTCACTCGCACCAGGGGTTTCGCTTTGGGCCGTTTCGAGTGGGCGAACTGATCCTCTTCCAGAGCGACTTGTCGCCAGCGGGGGCGAGTTATACCGTTTTGCACCGGTCCGCGTTTACCGGTCAGGCTGAAAACATCCCCACAAAGGTTGCCTCTCGATGAACAGACAACTCCCCTGCCCCGCGAAGGCCGACCAAGCCGAAGCGGTCCAGGTCACCTGGCAGACGCCGATTGGCGCGATGATCGGCTTGATCACCCCCGGGGGGATTCGAGAGCTCATGTTCCCCGAGTTTCCGGATTTGCCGCCTGGTCAGATGACAAGGATGTCCGTCAAGGTCTCGCGGGTCGTTTCGCCATCGGACGGCGCGTCCGTTCGCGCGGACCCCACCACCCAATCGCATATCGAATCCGTCGGCACATTCTTAAAGCGATACTTTAAAAGAAGGCCCATAAATCTATGCCCCAGAGCTGATTGGGCCGGTTACAGCCCGTTCTTGATCCGCTGCTGGGAAGCGACCCAGTCCATCGGCTTCGGCCGGACCACGACCTATGGCGAGCTGGCGCAGGCGGTGGGCCGACCGGCCGCGGCGCGGGCAGTCGGTCAGGCGATGGCGCGCAATCCCGTCGTGCTGATCACCCCCTGTCACCGCGTGCTGCCGGCGGGGGGCTCGGCGGACGCTCCGGGAAAGTTTACCGGCGGCCCTGAGATTAAAGGATTCCTGCTCCGGCTCGAAACACGACGCGCATAACGCCGGGGCAAGACGGACCGAGGGGTCCCCGGCGACTCTCCCTCGATTGCCAGACTATAGAGCCGCCATTGCGGGCGGGTCTTGTTTTGAATCACGTTCTCGCCCCCAGGGGAGCCCCCGACCATCCCGACGCCCCAGTTCTCCGGCTCGTTTCCATAAGTGCTGGAATCGATCCGCTCCAGTGAGGGTCCCTGGCCATCGGGCTGGGCCGGCCAGGGTTGATCGTCTCCGTACTGGACCTGGTCGGTCAGGACCATGGGCACCGAGCCGTCCACGAACGGCCCATCAGGTTGGTGAAGCTGGAGCAACTCACCCACGTTCCGCAGTCGACCGATCCAGGGTCCCAATATGCCTACTGCCTCGGACATGGGGTAGATCGCGCGGAATTGAGCGAGGGCCGTCAGGTCGGTCGCGGGGTTGAAACCGACAACGAGCAGATAACCGGCCGCCGGGACCGACGCGCCGACGGGAAACGTGAAATCCACGCCGCCCGAGAGCATCCAGGGGTTGCCATTAGCCAAATCATACAGATCGACGGGCGCATCGGTGAGATTGTGCAGTTCCAGATACTCGATCGTCCCTTCACCAATGGGCGGATCCATGGTGGTGTCGATCGGATGATACATGATCTCATTGATCACGACCGGGCCAACACGCGGCGGACCATTGGGCGCGCCCATGCCTTGGCGGAACTCCTCGGGGGTGTCATGGACGACCGCGCCGAAGGTCAGGCCTTCCATGGGAACGAAATCCACGCCCACGCTGGTCTGGTGGCGCCCGTTCGACATGCCGCTGAAGGCGCCTCCAAACACCGTCTCATCCATGAACCGCGTGATCTTCCCGGTGAGGCCCCCCGCGGTCAGACACAGTCCCCCCCCGGCGGGATGTAGCGAGAACGGCTCCAGTGGGTTCGATTCCATGAAATCGTGCTCATAAAAGACCGTGTAGGCAAAAGGCGAAAGGAATAAGCCTTGAGGCAGCCGGTACTTGCGTCGCGCCACGGAATCGTCGCTCAGGAACCAGCCGCCCAGGTCAATGGTTTGGTCGGTTGGGTTGTAGATCTCGATGGCGTCTTCCAGCGGCAGGTCGCCGTGGGTGAGCACTTCATTGATCACGACCCCGCCAGCCGGTCCCAAGCCACGGCCGCCGGGGGTGCCGCCGAACTCCGCGCTTGCCCGCCATTGAGCGGGATCATTGAGGTCCACGACCGGTTCAACCAGCTCAAGGGAGCTGCCGCCGCCGTCGGGGCGCTTGGGCCAATCGCCCGCATCGTTATAGACAAACGCCAGAATTTCACTGCCCTGGTCGTCGCTGAGGGCGATGCGTTCGCCGTCGTTGTTCAGTTTGCCCGTGTATTGGCCGGTGACGTTTCGACCGCCGCCGTATTTCAGCTCGAAGGCCTCCAGGTCCGCGACCACCACGAGGTACTCACCCGGCGCCAAACTCGTCCCTGCGGAGAACGTGAACTCGATCCCATCGCTGAACCAGAGGCCGGAGAGGTCGAGCCATTGGTTGCCCGCGTTCCACAGTTCAACGAATTCATATTCCTCCCCTTCGATGGGATGGTACATCAACTCGGTGATCCGGAGCGTGGTGAAGTCTCCGGCGAGGCCGCCGGTGCCAGCCGGAAGGGCCCCCATGTCGGTCTGACTGAAACCCGCGCCGATACAGGGTGAAAGGGGACGCAGACGATAATCGCGCCCACTGGGATCGATGAACCGAGGTGGCGCGTCGATATTCCCTTCACCCGTAACCGAGCCCTCGACGTCGCTGAATCGGACGTCCAGCGTGGATCCGCTCTCCAAGACGATGGCCATCCCATTACCCCAAATGATGGAACTCGTCATGAAGCCGCCGCCCGGTCCCCGGCCGGGGTTCTTCTCGAAGGAACGGATGCCGCGGAAATTATCAACGATGGTGTTGTGCACAAGAAAGGGTGAACAACTGTCCTTGATGAGGATGCCTTGGAAATTGTCATAGATGACGTTATTGCGAATCATGGGCGAGGACGGCCCTTCGAGCGAGATGGCTTTGCCGTCGTTTGCATTGAAGCCGGCGAGCACGTTATCCTCGACCAGGATGTCGGAACTGAACGTATCGATGCCGTCGTCGAGGCCGCCGCTGAGCGTGCAACCAACCACCCGCGACACCGGGTCCGAATTCCCGTCGAAATCAATCGCGTCCCCCCGCTGGGTGTTGAGAATCATGCTCGACTCAATCGTGCAGTGGCTCGAAGAGGAATGGATTCCCTCTCTTGCGCCGTGGATTTCGCTATGGGTGAAGCTGAGTGAGCCGTTGTTCGCCACCTCAACAGCTTGGTTACAGTCACGGAAGACGCAGCGGTCGACCGCGACGGTCGAATCTTGAATCGTAAGCGTCCCGCTAAAAAAACTTCCCTCGCCCGCCAGACTGTCTCTGAATTCACAATGCGTGAAGCGCACGGGGCCGACGGCGGAGGTGATCAGGATTCTGTCCCACGGCGTACAATCATACGGAACGAACCAAATCGGGGCCTGGGCGGTTCCCTCGGCCACCAGACTCCCCATGACCTCCATCCGGGCATTGGGGCCGAAAAGGACGGCGACGCCGGGATCGATGGAGAGGCTTGCGCCGGCCGGCACGGTGAGGGTATCGCCAATGACATAAGGGCCGCCCTCCTTAGTCCAGCGATGATCACCTTCGAGTTGGCCGCTCAGGAATTCAACGGAGTCGGCGCGATAGATCGGAACCGTCAATGATTCCACGGGCCGCCCGTTTGCGTCGACCGATTGGATATTAAACTGGTTCAGGCCTGGTTCCAGGTTTACTTCACCCTCCCACGATGCCGCGACCGGATCCCAGAAGACGGGTTCGCCATCGATCCATACCGCTGCGGTGTCGCCCGCATGAGCGCGCCCCTTGAGTGGGACGCCGGAGGCGGCCGCGGTGTATCGCCGGCAGGACAGCGGTCGATCGGCTGTTGAATACAGCTCGGGAATAAAGGTCGAGTCGCTGCTGTCGAGACCCCGGTTGTGGCCTTGAACGGCCAGCGCGTTGACGCCCGCTCTCAGTAAAAAGATCGACGAACCAAGGTCGATGGTCACGGGAGTGCCGGCTTCCCGAGCGTCCGTGGTGGTCTGGTCGAAGGCAAAAAACTCCCCGGCGGATCCCATCTGGCGCCGGGCGATCTCTTCTCCATTAAGGTAAGCGATAAATCCGTCATCCCAGTCGATCGTGAAGGTCAATTGGGAGATTCCTTCGACGCTGGGCAAGGAAAACTTCTTGCGTAGATAGACCGACAGGTAGTCGTTCTGCATGTCGCTCAACACCGTGTTGTCGTCGCCGTCGCCGTAGCCAAACCCACTGGGGCCTTCTTCCCAATCCGAATCGGGGAACTGGGACTGGGTCCAAGCGAGGGTTCCGCCGGATGGTTCGCTTCGCCCCCGGAAAAACCGCCACTGACTCCCCTCGAAAATCGAAACCTCGGGTCCGTCGCCGATCGATGCCTCCCCGATCTCATCGACCGTCAATTGCCACGGGATCCGATCGAGCAAGGTGTTGCGCCGTTGGATGACGAACTGTTCGATCTCGTTCAACCGCCCCGCCGGCAAGATACCTCGCCAGCGATCGATCGCGCGGCGCATCGATGGCAACGTGAACGGGTCGTCCAGCGCGTCGCCGATCGCCGCGTAATAGAGCCGGACGAATGTGGGGTTGCGCACCAGTCGCCTAACGGCGTCCACGTTCTGTCGAAACACGTCCTGCCCCGCATCGGAATAAGTGGAATCCAAATCCCAGGGCAGGATCATGAAGCGGTCGTCGTAATCGCGATGATAAAGGAAATAATCATCGCCGGCGTCGAGATAAATGCCCCCTTCGAGATTGCCCAAGACGTTGTGGAAGGCGAAAAACCGCATCCATTGGTCCACGTCGATCACTTTTGAAATGAGCGTCGGAAAAACGGCATCCGTCGCGAGATCGAAGACCAGGCTTAGCTCCGCGATGTCGGAAAAATCATCTTCCTGGGCGTTGGTCTTCTTAAAGTAATCCAAACGGTACGGGTCCGGGAGGGGTCCTCGGTAGTCCAGGGCCGCGTTGCCGACGCCTCGATAGAGGTTCCCGGCTTCTGTTTCGCCCAGATGGGCCTCGATGTACGGTCCGTCAATGCTCTCGATCTGAAGGTGGTTCGGCGTAAAAGTGTTATTGAGAACCAGATTGACCAATTGCCATTCAGGCGGGGGTGATCCGCCGAATCGTTCCAGAAAGTCCCAACCCATGACCTGGTTGGTGATGTTGCTGCCGTTGAGGTTTATCTCGGTGACGCCGTCGAATGCGTCGTATGAGGGAAAGTCGATTCGGTAGGACCTGGGCAGCATGTTTCGGGCATTGTTTCCCCGCAGCCGGATGCCCTTGTTGTAGTAGGCGGCGTCGCCCGCGATGAAGGTGGCGTTAAGCAGGACGTTACTGAGAACATCGCGCGTATGGAGTTCCTGCAAGTCGGCCTCACTCATCACCACGCGATAGAGGGGCAGGTTGGACGGGTGGGTCGTTCCATCCACTTGAATAAGGGCGTTGGCTGACGGCGCGGACAGGGGGGAAACCGCAAGCGCGCCGCCCGTGTCGCGCGCTTCGACGTAAAAATCAATGATGGCGTCCCGAGGTTGGGGCGGAATGAACGCTCCGTAAATCCCGTCGGCGGCCTCGCCGTCTCCATGCGCGCCATCATCGAACATCATCAAGCTGGAAAAGGATTTTAGCGCAGTCCGAGAAGTCGGCGCAAGCCGGTCGGCCGAAAGCTCCGGAATGATGCTCAAATCGCTGCTAATAAGCACCCGGTTGTGACACTGGATGGCCAAAACGTTGGGGCCGTCAATAAGCGATGGGATGGCGCTGGAGATATCGATTGTTTCGGGGCCGGGTCCGCCTCCCGCCGCCGCTTCGCGGCTGTTCGTGGTCGGCTGATTGTAGGCGAAAAACTCGCCCGGCTGACCCATCTGTCGCCGGGCGATTTCCGCGCCGTTTAGATAAGCGATGAACCCGTCGTCCCAGTCAATCTCCAGATACAGGCCCGTCAACTCCGTGGGGGCGGCCACATCGAAGCGCTTGCGCAGGTAAACCGATAGATAGTTGTTCTCCATGTCGGACAGCACCGTTTGATCATCACCGTCGCCGTAACCGATGCCGGTGGCTCCCGTTTCCCAGGATGCATCTTGAAACGACGTGCCCGTCCAAACCAGCGTGCCGGTTGCGGGTTCACTTCTTCCGCGAAAGAAACGCCAGAGATCGCCTTCGGAAATAAGGGTTTCGACGGCACCGCTTTGACCGCCGCCACCGGCGCCGTAAACCAGTCGAACTTCCGCCGGAGGCGTTTCATCGATAACGTGACAGGTTACACGCATGGGATCATCGGGATCAGGCACGAGAGGCTCGTGCCTGAGTCCGGTCACCGTCGGCGGGGGATCGGGATCGAAGGCCGAATTGACCGCCCCCGGCGTTCCGCCGACCACGCCGGCCGCCCAGCTTTGGGGCCAGGCGTTATCGAGGCCGGGATGCCGCGTCTCCAGCGACGGGCCGTCCCCATCAGCCGCCGCCGGCCACAAGCCGCCGTCTTCATAGGTGACCCGGTCGATGTCTTGGCCGGACGGGTTGATCAGCCGGACCGTGTCGCCGCCATTGCCCAGCCGGCCGCTGTAGCCGCCGACCACCGCGGCGGGGACCGACGGGTAGCGACTTGCGAACTGGGCCGGCGAGTTCGCGACCACCAGATAGCCGCCCTCCGACACGTTCACACCCGCGGCGAAGGCGTAATCGACGCCCCCGCCGAGCGTCCAGCCGCTCAGGTCGATGGGGACCGCGCCACTGTTATGGATTTCGATGTACTCCTCATCCTCATTCTCCGAGGCGGGGTGGTACATGATTTCATTGATGACCAGTGCTCCGTAAACCCGCTGAGCCGTACACAGCACCCAGCAGGCGAGGGTTACAAAGGCCACCCGTTTTAGGATACTCATGGCGGGTACAGACTTCAAAGATATGCCATAAGTAGGATAGCATCTTTTCCGGATTCCGGCACTGGAAAAATGATTTCGTGTCCCATTTTTATGGAGCGCCGGTAGGTCGAGCGAATCCAAGGGTCGGGTCGGCTCGTGGCATCGAGCATGCCAAAAAAAGTGAAGTATTGGGCCGCGGCCCAGGTAGAATGTGAGGCGATGTCCAACTGGATCCAAAAGGAGAAGACCGATGCCTCGGAGCGCCACGGCTCGGGGACGGCCTATTTGGCCATCCTGGAGCGGCGTGGCGTCCTCGACGGGGTGCTGGCCATCCTGTTGGCGGCTCAGGCCTGGGCGATGTGGCGTTTCCCCGCCTCCAATCCAGCCACACCCCTAGGTTGGGTCGCCGGCACCAGTCTGGTCATCTGGTTCGTGGTGGTTCTCGGCGCGATCGCGCCCTTGACCCGCCGCGGCGCCACGCGGCCCGGCGAGTTGCCGCGCGCCGCCCCGTTGTGGCTCATTGCCTATGGTCTCATGGCACTGGCCTGGGTGATCGTTCTGGTTAACGCGAACGCCGATTCCCTTTTCGGGTTCTGGCACCTGCACCGTCTTGATCCCTTCGAGGCCGGCGTGGCGGTCACGCTGATCCCCTTGGCGATGGCTCCCGGCTGGCGACGGATGGGGCGAGCCGGTTGCCTGGCCTGGCTGCGACGCCGACGGGCGCGGGGGGACCGGTTGCCAGGGGGGCTCCAGTTGGAGGCCCGGCGCGGGATCTTCAAACGGTCCCTCATTAAACGGACCCTCATTCCCCTCGCGTTCTTGAGCGCCTACGCGTGGCTTATGTGCGACTACGCGATCTTGTCGGACGGCTGGGGTCTGATCGGGATGACAGGCAACCGTTCGCCCCTGGAGCCCAACGGTTATCGCGAACCGGGAAGCCTCCTGTTGCTGCGCGAAGTCCACCACCTCCTGAACAATGTGGGGGTCAATCCCCGCCAATCGATCGCATTCGTTAACTTCATGGCCATGCTGGGCGTCTTGGCATGTTTTACCTGGTTGATGCGGCCGTGGCGGTTCACGTCCGTCCAGCGCCACGCGGGTTGGTGGCTAATCCTCTCCTCGCTGGGAATCACCCAGATGCTGCTGGGGCGGGTTGAGGTGTATGCGTTGCTGATGCTTGGCCTGGTGGCCACCCTCACGCTTGGGATCGCCGCTTTGGATGGTCGATGCTGCCTGGGGTGGATGGCGGTCGTTTACGCCCTGACATTGGCCGGTCATCTCTCGGCGATTTTCATCCTGCCGGCGGTCCTCGCGTTGATTGGGTTCTGGTCGCGCCGCCAGCCGCGTCCCAGTCGCGCCTTTATGCGCGGGATGGCGCATTTATTGGGGTGGGGGGCCCTGATCCATCTTCCGCTTTGGGGGTGGTTGATGGTTCAACTCGATCCGTCGACGCCCGGCGCGTTGGTTGACGCGGTTCTGGGCGCGCTCAACACCGGCGGGGAAAACGAAACCTTCATCGGTACCACCCAATCCACGTTCCGGGCCCAACTGGCCGAACTGTTCTCGTTCGAGAATCTGCTGAAGATGCTCCAGTTGCATTTTCTGCTCTGCGGCGGGGTTTTGCTCGTGGGATGTCTGGCCCCGCTGGCTCGCCGCTTCGGCGGATGGCAAGCCGGAGCGCGTCCCACCCGCGAAGGCCGCGCGACCCTGTGGGTCCTCGCGATTGCCTGGCTGGGTTACGCGTTCTATGCCTGGAGTTGGCGCGCCGACTGGCCGTGGTGGCAGGATTGGGACCTATTCAGCGCCCTGGCGCCGTTGGCCGCGTTGGTGGCGGTGTTCTGGCTGATGCCCGCTCGCGCCGTCCACCGCCTGCCCCCGGCCCTAGTGAGCCGCGTATGCCTCTTCGCGCTCCTGTTGTCGATGACGCAGCACTATTATAACCACGTCTACGTGGGGACCCTGACCTCGTGGAACAAGAGCCAACAATCGAAGCGGCATGGACGCATCCTCCAGTGGCATCAACTGGAGAACCGCTGGGAGCGCGGGACGCTTTACCGCGTGGAGGACGGGAAGCTGATCGTCACCCCGCCGCTGGGTGATGCGGCGCAGTCGCCATGAGCCGGGCCTTACCCGAGACCGCTCGCCGCGCGCTCGTTCAGGGGGTAAACGCTCGCCCGCGGCGGACCAAACTCATACTCGCAATGGGCGCCGCATTGGTCGCGGTTGCTTACCTGACATGGTTATGGAGTCAGGAACGGCTCGCTCTATCACCCACGCAGCTCGTGATCCGCACGGGAAGTCATCAATGGGAATACGCCGTATCGCCGAAGCTATGCCTTCAATGGATCGCCGCGATAGGGTTGCTCGCGGGTTTTACGCGCCCGTGGCGAGTGAGCAAAACCGCTCGGGCCGGGGTGTGGAGATTTGCGGCGTCGGCGTGGCTTGTGTCTGCGATTTTGGTGGTCCTGGTGCTGATGCAATGGCTGCGCGTCGAAAGGCTGGACGTCTTCTACGTGGCGGTGACGTGCGTCACGGCGACGCTGATTGTCTACCTGCTGGTGCGAGGGCGGGCACTGGGATTGCCCGTCTCGGGCCTCCGTTGGGCATTCTGCCGGGGTCGGGGTTGGACGTTGCCGCTGGTCCTCGCGATCGGGGCGGTGGTTGTGGGTGTGGTCGGCTGGCGGGTGGTCCTGGGCGGTCATCCGATCATCACCGATTCACAGTCCCAGATTGCGCAAGCCCACCTGATGCTCGAGGGTCAGTGGCGGCTCGACATCTCGCAGGCCTTGCGCGACGTGATCGAGTTCCCCTACGCCGTCCCCGGCGTCTCGAGCTATTCACAATATCCGCCGGGTCATATCCTCGCGATGTTGCCCTTTTTGGCGGTCGGACTTCCCGCGCAGGCGCTCAACCTGCTCGCGGCGGTGGTGATATTGCTCCTGACCCTCAGACTGGCACGAGACGTGGCAGGTCGCACCGCGGGGCCGGTGGCCGGGGTGTTGATTCTGGGATCGCCCCTTTTCCTGGTCCTTTCCGGCAGCGGGATGAACCACGTGACCACCTGTCTCGCGCTGACGGCGATGGCCGTTTGTTTCATGCCGCTGGCCGGCCGTGGCGCAGGCGTGAGAGAGGTGCGTTGGAGATGCTTGTTGGGCGGCTTGGCCTTGGGGTGGGCCATGACCAACCGGCCCGTGACGGCCTGCGCTCACGCGCTGGTCTGGTGCGTTGTCTGGCTTTGCGATTGGCCGGGTTGGCATGCACCGACCCCAACATCGTATCCGCGGCCCTCGCGGCCCACTCGCCGCGACCAAATCCGCCGCCTCGCGTGGACGGTCCTTGGGCTAATGCCGTTCGCCCTCATTTTCATGGTTTACAATCTCAAAACGACCGGCCACCCGCTGGTGATGGGTTACCAGATCAGCAACCCCGAGCTGCACCGACTCGGTTTCAGTCGAGAAGGCCCGATCCCCTACACCCCGCTTGACGCGCTGGATAATCTGGCCGCGAACGTCTTCTCGCTGAACGTCGTCCTGTTCGGCTGGGCCTGCGGTTCGTGGACGATCCTGCTGGTTTGGTTCGCGCGCGCGCGACTGCGCCGGGGCGAAGTGATTCTCGCGGCCCTGATCCTCACGCAGACGTTGGTCTACGCCCTCTACGCATTCCACGATCTGCTTATCGGCCCGCGATTCCTCTTCGAGCTCATGCCCGCTTTCGCCGTGCTGGGGGCGGCGGGGTTGAGCCCGCTGTTGCGCCGCGGCGATCGACGGGCGGCCTGTGCCTGGATTGCGATCCTGCTACTGGCCTGCGGCGCGATCGGCGCGGGTAAAGGTCTGTGGGAGGATAAGCTGGGGTCCATCGTGCGCCGCCACGAGGGGCTCGACCAATTCATGCGCAAGCATCTGCCTGCGGAGCGACCAACGGTCGTGGTCCTCCCCTGGCCCTACCATGAAATGATCGGCCGCTATTTCCGCTCCCCCCGCAGCCGGCCCCCGCTATGGTTCGTCCTGCGCGACAACGAACCCAAAGCCCGCGCCCTTCCGGAACTGGTGGATTACGAATGGATACCCTATCGGCCCGGTTCGGGCTCGTCGGAGTCATCGCCGTGATGGGGGGCCAATACCGAGGACGCTCAGGCGAGCGATGGGCATGAAGAAGGGGGACGTGAACGAGGGCGGGTCTTTCTCAGACACGTTGAACGTTCCTTCTTCGGCCAATGTACAAGTTCAGCCGCTTGGTTGGCCGGGTGAGCTTCATGCCAAGAAAGTTCGAATAGGCAGCCCAGTCGGCCGCAATGGATGATTAGGCGATGAAGAATCTTGCATATTCCCCTTTGCGCCCCTTGGATATCCCTCCTTAGTTTTAAACAAACTGTGATTCAGAAGTGCGCTGCCCTTCTCCACAAGTTTTTTTACAAGACTTACATCGATTCGGATCTTTGGCACCGCGCCACTCGCAGACAAGCCCCTTGCATTTATTGCACATCGAGTTCTTTCTGATTATGAGGGGGTAGTGCTTGCATTTGTGGCAGTGGGTAAGCAGCGTCACTTTGTTTCCGACATTGGCCCGATCCTCCAAAGTCGTCAACATGCCCGACAATCGCAGGGCCTTGAGTTTGGGTTGCAAGGGGTGGGTCAACATGGCGCCACCTCCGGCCCAAAAAAGGAGGATGCCGAGCGGGCGTGTTCGTAGTGTTCCAACGTGGCCGTCCGTTGCTCGCGCGGTTCCAAGGGTTCGGCTTCCAAGTACGAGGGAACTCTCCATGTTTAACCACCGTAATGCCAATGAGCGCATTGAATTCGATTTTAGAGCGCAATTCCACCTGTCACCTCGGTTGATGTAAGCCAAGTGAATCGGGATGAATCCCTGAGTTTTCTTATACTGCTCGCACGAAATCAATATTGGCGAGGGACAGGTCGATTGGTCGTCTGGGCGGGGATTGGGCGCAGCAAGTTTGATCAGTGGCGCCGACGCTACGGGCGGGTCAACGAACATGACGGCAAAGTGCCGCGCGACTTCTGGCTGGAGGATTGGGAGAAGCAGGCGATCGTGAAATCTCACGAGCAATATCCGTTGGAGGGCTACCGGCGACTGACGTTCATGATGCTCGATCGCGACATCGT
>CAUZJO010000045.1:0-31443 GCA_963580245.1 Candidatus Sumerlaeia bacterium
CGCGAAAGGCCCGTGGCAAGGGGGTGGTCTGCACTACATGGGCATGTCAGAGACGGATTTGAACAAAATCAATCCTCCGTATCGTGCGATCACCCGAAAAATCACCCGACTGAAGCAAGTACTGCGGGAAATGGGTTAAGCAGGGCGGGATGCCGACACTTAGCCTCGGAGGGGCCATGCGGTGGTGAAGTGGGAGTGGTTCACTGAACTGGCGCGCAGCCTCGCCGATCGAGAGTTTCTCCAGGGGCTCGTGGCGGCCTTGTGCACGTTTATCCTCGAGGACCCCACGACCGTGGGGTGCGGTCTGTTGGTCGCCGACGGAAAAATGACGCTCACAACCGCCTTGGTGGGCGTCGCGTTGGGCATCGCCCTGGGGGACGTGGGGCTCTACGGGATCGGCCGCCTGCTTGGCCCCAAGACTGTCCGATGGGGACTCATCAGCCCCAATGGGATGAAACGGGCCCATCGCTGGTTCGAACGCAACCCCATCTTGGCCGTGGTCGGCTCGCGTTTCCTGCCGGGCATGCGGTTGCCGGTTTATCTGGGCGCGGGGAACCTCAAGGCCTCACCCCACAAGTTCCTCCTGGTGGTGATCGTCGCCTCGTTCGTCTGGACGCTCCTGCTGCTCCAGTTGACCATCAGGATCGGCCAAACGATTCTCCCCTACATGGGCCATATGAAATGGGTCTTTATGCTCTCGTTGATCGTTCTGGTGATCGCCATCCAGATCAAGATCCGCGGCGGAAGCAAAAAGACCGAGACTTCCGAAGAGGAACTCGAGGAGCCGGTCGTGTCGGCCTTTGAATTCTGGCCCCCGTGGCTGTTCTACATTCCGATCGCGTTTTACTGGCTATGGCTGGCGGTGCGCTTTAGGGGTCTACTGTTGCCCACGGTCGTCAACCCAGCCATCTATGCCTCGGGCTTCGTCGTCGAATCCAAATCGCAAATCTTCTCGCTCGTCCCTGAGTCGGTGAGCCGGTGGGTGGCGCCTTGCGTGGTCTTTGAGCGGCCGAGGAGCGAGGACGAACCCGACGCGCTGCTGCAACAGGCCCGCCGGGCGCTGGACACCGCAAACCTAAGCTATCCCGTGGTGGCCAAACCCGATATCGGGCAGCGCGGGGCGGGTGTCCAGTTGGTGAAGAACGACGCCCAGTTGTCGAAGTACCTCGAGGAGTTTCCTCCCGGCCAAAAAATAATCCTCCAGCAGCTTGTGAACGGTTCGCGGGAGGCGGGGATCCTGTATTATCGAAAACCGGACGAGACGCGCGGGAGCATCCTGTCGATCACGCTCAAGGTGTTCCCCCGGGTCCTTGGCGACGGCAAGCGAACGCTACGTCAACTGATCCTGGACGACAGGCGGGCGAACCTGATTCAAGCCATCTACTTCCGGCGCCACGCCGATCGGCTGGATCGGGTGTTGGCAGACGGCAAGGAGTTTCCACCGGTTTTCGCGGAGAATCACTGCCAGGGTGCCATCTTCAAGAACGGCAACGACGAGGCCACGCCCGAGCTGCTCGAACGGATCGAACAGATCGCCGCGGCGATCCCGGAGTTCTACTTCGGCCGGTTTGACGTCCGATTCGATTCGCTCGAGACGCTGCGCGGGGGCGAGGGCTTTCAGATCGTCGAGATCAACGGCGCGGGCACCGAAGCGACCCATATCTGGGACGCCCGCGCCAAGCTGGGCGAAGCCTACGCCGATCTGCGCCGCCAGTTCCGCATCCTGTTTGAAATCGGCGCGGCCAACCGCCGGCGAGGGTTTCGATGCACACCGGTCGGCCAGTTCTTCAAGGATTTGCGATCCGTTCGCCGGATGGTGCGGGATTACCCGCCGACGAGTTGAGGCGGAAGGGTAAAACTCAAGGGAGTTAATAATCCGATTACGATTACGATGGACGAGCACGAAGCTATGATTCAGGTATAGGTATCGTATCTATTAGAGAGGGATTCAGGACGGACGATTGGTGACGCCGACCCCCCAACAGGACACCGCACCGCTGCGAACCGGCGAAATCCATGCGAAGGATGACTTGACCCGCGGGTGGAATACCGTGGATCTGCTCACGGCGCCCGGGAAGCCCAACAGCCGCTACATGATCGGTTTCGCCGCGTCGGACCGCTGTGTCGAGCTGGTCCAGCGCCTGCGCTTCGAGGTCTTCAACCTGGAACTCAAGGAGGGCCTGCCCGGCTCCTACGCGGAGGGGCTGGACCGCAATGATTTCGACCCCCAGATGACGCACCTGGTCCAAATCGAACGCGCCACGGGAAGGGCCATCGGGACTTATCGGCTCCAAACCATGCGCCACGGGCTCGCCCACAAGGGCATCTATTCAGCCCAGGAGTACCACTTTGATCAGATCGAGCCGCTGTTCGATGAGACCGTCGAATGCGGCCGCGCCTGCCTGGCCAAGGGGCATCGCAACCTGACGACCCTCCTGTTGCTGTGGTCGGGCATCTCGGCGTTCTTGAGGCTCCATTCCCAGTGCTGGTTGTTCGGCTGCTGCTCGCTGACGACGCGCTGGACCCCGATGACGGCTGGCGGGCCATGAAGACGCTGCGGTCGCAAGGCCGCCTGCATCCCGAGCTGGCGCTGCCGGCACGCGAGGGTTTCACCTACGGCGCCCCAGAGCGCGAGAACGATCCGGCGCTCGGCCCCGCCATCGCGCTGCCCAAGCTGTTCAGCGCCTACATGCGGCTGGGCGCCCAGGTCATCTCGGAACCGGCGTTGGACCGCGCGTTCAGCACCGTCGATTTCCTGGTTTTGCTTGATACCAACCGGGTCCCCATGTCCAGAATGGGGCATGGAAAACAATAGCTCCACGGCCCCGGCCCCGGAGGCGGCGCAAGAAGCACCCTCGGGGGCCGCGCGCGCGTTCCAGCCCCCTTTTGGCGGTCGCGCGGATCGTCGCCGTCTTCTTCCTGTCCTGCGTTGCGCTGCTGGCCCTAGTGCTGAACATCGCCATCGTCCGCGGCGACCGCCGCCGGCTCGCCGTGGCGGCGCGCTGGACCCGCAAATGGGGCGAGTGGGCGTGCGGCGCGCTTGGCATCGAGGTCGTCACACACGGCCCCCAGCCCCCCGCGGGCTCGCTCCTGGTCTCCAACCACGTCAGCTATCTCGATATCATCTCGATGTCATCGGCCACCGGCTGCTTCTTCACGCCGAAGGCCGAGCTGCGGACTTGGCCGCTGGTGGGGATGTTATCCGCCTGAGCGGGCATCCCTTCGTCCGGCGAGCGGCGGGCAAGGACCTGCTTGCCGCCACCGGGGAGGTTCGGCGCAGGCTCGAGGTCGGCCGGCCAGTCTGCGTGTTCCTGGAGGGGACCACGACCGGCGGCGACCGCATTCTCCCGTTCAAGCCGACGTTGCTCCAGGCGGCGATCGAGATCGGCGCGCCGATCACCCCAGTGGCCCTGCGTTGGAGCGCTCCGGACCCCGGCGTGATCGTCTCCGAGGACGTGGCTTACTGGAAGGACCACGTCTTCGCCCCGCACATTTGGCGAGTGGCGGGGCTGCGTGGGCTGCGCATCGACATCCATTTCGGCCCGCCGCTCCAGAGCCCTCCAACGAGCGCCGTCGAGACCTGGCCGAGCGTCTACGCCGCGAATCGCTACGCATGGCGGGCCTACCCGATCAATGATGGCGCATCTCGGTCAGCTAGCCGAACATGCTGTTGAAATCGGCGATCGATTGACTATAATCGGAGGAGAGTCGGCGATCCCAGTTATGATCTCGAGTTCGGGCCCAATGCCGAGGCGCGTTGGGACAGTGGGAGGCTGCCGGCGTCATGTCGGCCGTCAATGCCGGGTCAATCATCGTCGTGAAAGGAGTCATCCCATGAAGTCGTACTTGTTCGCCGCGTTGTTTCTCATCTTGGGAGGTTGCCCGCTTTGGGCCCACGATCATCTTCCCGAGAAACCCGAACCGGGTTCCTCGCCTTGGGGACCGGAAGATGAGCGGGGGGCGGCCAACCGGATGACGCCTGAAAAAGTCCTCGAAGCGGTCAAGCTGATCAAAAAGGGGCAGGTCTATTCACTGGGCCGAGAGTATGATGCGGGCGTCCCGTTGGTCAGCGGTCGCAGCTTCGTCATGAGCATCCCCTACGCGGCCGCGCCCGCTGGCGAGAACAAGATCATTGGCCTCGAGGAGTTGATTACCACGCAACTCGGTCAGGTCGGCACGCAATTGGACGGCCTGGGTCACGTCGGCATCGATGACACCTTCTACAACGGTCACAAACACCCAGACTTCGTCACGCCCAAGGGGTTGACGAAGTTGGGCGTCGAGAACGTGGGGGTTTTCATGACGCGCGGCATCCTGCTGGATATCGCCAAGCTCAAGGACAAGGAGCGGCTCGAGAAAGGTTACGAAATCACGGCTGACGACCTACGGGAAGCACTGGAGGCCAAAGGTCTGGAGATCCATCCCGGCGACTTCGTGCTGATCCACACCGGTTGGGGGAGCCTCTGGAAGGTCGACAACGAGCTTTATAACAGCGGCCAGCCGGGGATCGGCGTGGGGGCGGCGAAGTTCTTGATCGGCAAGGAGATCACGATGGTGGGCGCGGACAACTGGGGGATCGAGGTCCACCCCGGCCCGGACCCCGAGGTCTTGTATCCCGTCCACCAAATGTTGCTCACCCAGCAGGGCATCTATAACCTTGAGAATCTCGACACGGCGCAACTTGCCGAGGACGAGGTCCATGAATTCGCGTTCTTCTTCGCGCCGCTCAAACTGGTCGGCGCGACCGGCTCGCCGGGCAACCCGGTTGCGATCCGGTGAACGGGTTCATGACACCACATGTTCGTGCTCGTGCTCGTAATCGTAATCGTAATCGTAATCGAACGACTTCTAAAAACGATTATATTTTAGATTACGATTACGAGCACGATATGATGTACGTTCTCATTGTTGATAGGGAAGGGATCTAGCCAGTGGCCAATTCAGACGCATCGACCCAAGCGGCGGAACTGATCACCCCCCCAGAGTCCCTGCTGAGCAAGAACCCCCTGCGATGGCTCAAATTCTTCGGTCCGGGGGCGATTATCGCATCGTGCACGATCGGCAGCGGCGAGGTCCTGTTCTCGGCGCGAGGCGGGGCCGTCTTCGGCTACAACATCCTTTGGGTCTTCATCCTCGCCTCGTTTCTCAAGTGGGTTTTATGTTATTGCAGCATGCGGCACATGATCCTCAGCGGGGCGCATCCATTCGAACGCTGGAGCCACATCCCGGGCCCGCGCGGCTGGTTCCCGCTCTTCATGTTCGTGATTGCCCTCATCTCCTTTCCCGTGTGGTATTCGTTTCTATCCGGCGTTCTGGGGACGGCGTGTAAATGGATTTTCGGCGAAGGCCTGATACCCGGGGATCACGATACGCACGTGTGGGCGTCGATCGCCCTGGTTCTGGCGATGATCATCATGATGAGCGGCAATTATGAGAAGTTGGAATTCGTCCAGATCGGCTTGGTTTTGATTATGGTCGTCTGCATGGTCTTGGCCGTCATCGTTTTGCAGCCGGATATCGTCGCGGCGTTGAAGGGAACGTTCATTCCGTCCGTGCCCAAATACCCGAACTGGGTCAAGGAGCTGGACGAATTCAAAGCTCGGACCCCGCCATTGGAGATCATGGTTTACGTCTCGGCGATTGGCGGGGCAAGTTTCGATTACCTTTCCTACCTGTCGTTCCTGCGCGACAAGAAGTGGGGGATGGCCCATATGGGGGTCGCATCGAACGAGGTCCTCGATCAAATCGCCAAAGATAAGGACCATCACGCCCGAATCTGGGTGCGGGCCGCGGCCATCGACTCGGTGGCCAGCTTCGCGATGATCGCCTTTCTTTCGGTTTGCTTCTCGATCCTGGGCACGGTTGTGCTCCACCCCGAACAGTTGGTCCCCAAGGACGAGAACCTGCTTAACTATCAAGCCAGATTCATGCGCGAACTCGCCCCCTGGCTCGAGCCCCTCTACAAGGTGACGATCTTCGCGGCGTTTCTTCCCATTCTTTACGGCGGTCCGGAAATGAATTTCCGCGTCATTAAGGAGTTGATGAACTCCATGCCAAGGTTCCGAGGGAACTATCCGGAGAAGGGTCTGCGAATCGTATTCATCTTCTGGGTCCTGGGCCTGGGATTGGTACTGCTTTGGGTCAATTGGTTCGTGCAACAAACGGTGGACCCCGATTTTTCACTCGTTCGGCTCATTAGTCCCGCCGCGATTTATACGGGTGTGCTCACCTGTGGCTTCTTTTGTTTGGCCAACCCATGGGCGGATTGGAAATTCCTGCCGCCGGCCTTGCGCATGAATAAGTTGCTGGTGTTCCTAAACATCCTTGCCGGCTTGATTTTTGTCGGCATGGGTATCAAGGCGCTTTGGGACGATTGGTGGTGGACGGATCAGAAGTGGATGGCCTATGTGCTCCTGGCCAGCATGGCGGGCGTTGGAATCCTGTTGGCGGTGATACTACGCAAATATCTCTATCAAGCTCCCGCGTCCTCATCCGCCGTCGGAAGGGATTGATGACGCCCGGACCAACCGCCGCGAAACGACCTGGCATGACGTGTCTTGGACCATGACCGACCCATCCGATCAAAAACCACAACCCGAAGAGGGTTCCCCTGAACCGGTTGAAATCATCCCCTCCGGGGTCGAAGCCAAGTCGGAGCCGGACCTCGCAGGTGAAATTGAGAAGGCAGTCCACCCGGATCAAGCCGTGGCGGACGACGCTAACCCGCCAGGTGGTTCCACCAATTCCCCCGATTCCCCCGCGCGGCCTTCGCCCGGCCAACGTATCGGCGCATGGTTCATTCCCCGCGTCGGTCTCTTTTCCGGGCTGCTGGCGCTGATCATTGTCCGGTCTCTGTTCATCCACGGCGATCCCAGCGATTTCCCCCGCGACCGGAATTTTTCGACGGCTGGCCGCATCAAGACACTCGTCGAGGGCCACTCACTTCACACGGTTGGCGCCGAAGACCTCTCCCGGCTGTTCGCGACGCCCGATTACATGCCGGAATTCCCCTTTCTCATCCTCGCCGGGTGGTTCGCGGCGGGATTGGGGATCGATCCGATCACCGGGGCGCGCTTGTTCTCGCTCCTGTGCGCCATTTTGAGCGGCTGGGGCCTGTGCATTCTGGGGCGGCGGATGGGGCCGGCGTGGTTGGGGCCGCTCGCGCTTTGGATTTACGCCTTGCTCCCCTTTTCGGTTTTCACCGGTCGCTGTCTGCTCCCCGAGGCGCCGGCGACCACGGCGATCATCTGGAGCTTGGTCGGCGCGGGCGCCGGACGCCGCGACGCAGGCCCGTGGGCTGTCTTGCACATGACCTTATGGCTGATCGTGGCCGGACTGGCCAAACTGCCCGCCGTCCTGTTCGCCCCGGCGGCGGCCATCGCGCTCATGCAGGCGCTCGGTTGGCGGCGAACCGCGGCCTGGATCGGCGTCGTGTTTTCGGCAATCGTCACCTACTGCGTGCTCTGTCTATGGTACGGCATCGAGCCGGCCTCGCCGTGGGCGGGTCTGGAAGCGATGAGCGCGAGCACCAACAACCTGCTGCGCTCCCGAGAGGGATTCACCCTGGATGAATCCTTCAAGGTCTTCCTCTCCCGCATCACGTTGGTCTGGACCCTACCCGGACTCCTGCTCGGTCTGATTGGCTGGGGATTCCTGCAAAAGAGGGGCGCCGCGGGCGGCTGGCTCAATATCCTGGTGCTCTGCTCGGTCGTTTTCGTCTGGCAGACGCTCAACGCCAACACCTACTGGAACGCGTTGATCATCCCGGCCGGTTGTTTGCTCGCCGCCATCGGCATCGCCGGCGTCTTGAAGACCAATCGGATGAACATTATCGGCCTGACGGTCATCCTGGTCATCGCCTTTTATTTCGATCCCGGCGTCGAGAGGGTCAGCAAATACCTCGCCATCCATCCGGTCTACAAAGAGGCGGCCGACGCGGCCGAGCGCCTGATGGAGAACGACCGGGTGCTCTATCAGGGCATTACGCCCAACGATTTGTTCTATTACACCGGCAAGCGGGGCCCCTCCCTGTCCGAGATCGGTCGCGCTGAAGCGCGGCGCCAAATCGATCAGGGCCAACTCGACTATTTCCTGGCGATGCACCCGCGGCTGGAGGATTTCGTCTACGACCTGTTTACCAGCAAACCGATCCTTGAGAACCGGGCCGAGGCCTATGCGCTGTTCAACACCTCCCAGACCGCCACCCTCGGGCACTCGACCGACGACTTCCCCGAGGTCAACCTGGACGCGAACCTGGGTGGCGGCATCCGGATCGTCGACCTGGTAACCAGCCCGAGCCAGGCCGCTCCGGGCGAGCGGATGATCATGGACGTGACCTTCGAGCACGGGTCGATCTACAAAGGGCCCACGCCGCTGGCGGTCTTCTTCCGGCACAAACGGCTCGGGCGACGGATCCCTCTGCCGGCGGTCGTCCACGGGGGCGTCTTCAGGCCGTGGCCGTTGCCCGTGCTCCAGCCGCCCGACTTCGATCAGGGCCCGCTGATCAAAATGCTCTACGAATTTGAAATCTCCCCTCACATGCCGGCCGGCGACTATGCCGCCATCTTCATCCACTATGACGACGAGAAGGGTAAGGCCGTCTACGCGCTCGACACCAAGCCGCTCGACCTCCAGACGAAGATCGTGGCGCCCCGTCCGCTTGACCAGACGCCACTGAAGATCGACCCGCGGCACTGCCTCTGGCTCGGGCGCAACGTCATCTACGACGTGACGTGGACGGGCCGGCCCCAGCGCGTGATGCACCTCAATAAGTTCGGCCAATTCTGGATTCGGCCCAATCTGCCGCCGGGCGATTACGATCTGGTGATGAGCGTCACGGCCGAAGCGACGGGTCCGACGGCCGACCAGCGTTGGCCGGTCCTGGCGGTCCGCAAACCCAAAGCCGAGGAGAGTTTTAAGCTCCACTGCCGCTCGGCTCACAAGCATCAACTGCGGCATCCCTTCCATTGGAATGGTCCCCAAGACATCCTCGATATCAAGCTGGATCAACCGCGAAAACACCCCGGCAAGAGACGCTCGTTCCCGCTCTATTACGACGATCTGACCGGCGGCAAGCACAATGTGCTGATCTATGAGATTCGCATCGAGGAAACCAAGACGCGGCCGGAAGACATCAATGGTGAGCCTGCGCAGTCGGAAGAGTCGAAGGAGGGTAAATGACAGGATTCGCGAGGTCATGGCGGTGGGTCCAGACGCGGGCCCCGTTAAACGGGCCACCGGTTCGATCGTAGCGACGCCTGTCCGTGCCTTAAATACTAAAAGTTTCTTATTTTACCTAAATTTCGCGATCTTTCTACGTTTTTACCACGATAAGGCGAAAAAAGGCTTGGACTTTATACTACAATATGATAATCTTATGGGGACTATTGGGGGAGATTTGGTTGCAAAACTTAGGACGCGGTTCGATCGCGGACATTTTGCCAAGACGAGAGAATATCACCGAATTTATTCAGACCAACGAGTATTGGGGTCCAATTGGTGGGGAGAGAATGCATGACCTACGCTGAGCTTCCAACGCTGCCACCCGACATCGAGATCGCCCGCCAGGCGCGCCTGCGACCGATCGTCGAAGTGGGTCGCGACGCGGGGCTGGCCGAGGATGAGTTGGAGCTTTATGGGTCATCCAAGGCCAAGGTCAGCGACGCGGCCTGGGAACGTTTGAAGGACCGTCCCGACGGGAAGCTCATCCTAATCACCGCCATCACGGCCACTCCCGCCGGCGAGGGCAAGACGGTGACCAGCATCGGTCTGGCCCAGGCCTTCGGCAAGCGCGGCCTGAACCACATGCTCGTTTTGCGCGAACCGTCGCTGGGGCCGACCTTCGGCGTCAAGGGCGGCGCGGCGGGCGGCGGCCATGCGCAGGTGTTGCCGATGGATGACATCAACATGCATTTCACCGGCGACATGCATGCCGTGACGACCGCCCACAACCTGCTGGCCGCGATCGTCGACAATCACATCTTCCAGGGCAATGAGCTGAACATCGACCCCGAAAAAGTCGTCTGGCGGCGGGTCATGGACCTGTGCGATCGACAGTTGCGCCAGTGCGAGATCGGTCTGGGCGGCAAGGCCAGCGGGTATCCCCATCGCTCCGGATTCGACATCACGGCGGCCTCCGAGGTGATGGCCGTTCTGGCGCTTGCGCGCGACATCGACGACCTGCGCGCCCGGCTCGATCGGATCGTCGTCGGTTACACGACTGATGACCAGCCGGTCCTGGCCGGTCAGTTAGGCGTGGTCGGCGCGATGATGGTCCTGCTCAAGGACGCCATCAAGCCCAACCTCGTCCAGACCGCCGAGAACACGCCCGCGCTGATCCACTGCGGTCCGTTCGCCAACATCGCCCACGGTTGCAACAGCGTCCGCGCCACTCGGCTGGGTCTCAAGATGGCCGATTACGTCATCACCGAGGCGGGATTCGCGGCCGACCTGGGTGCCGAGAAGTTTCTCAACATCAAGTGCCGGATGGCCGGCCTGACCCCTTGCGCGGCGGTCCTGGTCGTCACTTGCCGGGCCTTGAAGATGCACGGCGGCGTGCCCAAGGACCAGATCAACGACGAGAACGTGAACGCATTGCGCGAAGGACTGGCCAACGCGAAGATTCACATCGAGAACCTCGGCAAGTTCGGCCTGCCGGTCGTCGTGGCGGTTAATCGCTTCCCGATGGACACCCCGGCTGAACTGGACGCCGTGTTCGAGTTCTGCCGCTCCATGGATACCCCCGCGGCACTCTCCGAGGTGGCCGCGCGCGGGGGTGAGGGCGGCTTGGAACTGGCGGATGCGGTGCTCAAGACCATCGAGGGTCAGAACGGTGGCTCGGGCGACGGTTATCATACCCTTTATGGTGAAACGCTGCCGATCAAGGAGAAAATCGAGACGATCGGGCGCGAGATTTATCGCGCCGACGGGGTCGATTACCTCGAGGCCGCCGAAGCGAGCATCGCCCGGCTTGAGAAACTGGGCCTGGACAAGGTCCCGGTCTGCATGGCCAAGACGCAGCTCTCGATCTCCGATGATCCCAAGAAGCTGGGTGCCCCCAGCGGCTGGCGCCTGACCGTGCGCGACGTGAAGGTCAGCAACGGCGCGGGGTTCCTGGTCGCCGTCACGGGCAAAATGTTGCTCATGCCGGGCATGCCCAAACGACCCGCGACCGAACGAATCGGAATCGACGAGGACGGAAACATTTTTGGTTTGTCCTGACGGGGAAGAGAACCGACCCGATCGGACTATAACCCTATCCACCGCGAGGAGCGACAGCGATGCCGGATTATGCTTTAATGAATCAATACCTCTACGAGGGCAAGGCCACTGAGGTCCGTGAGATGACCGAGAAGGCGATCGACGACGGCTTCAAGGTGAATGAAGTGCTCAACGAGGGGCTGATCGCCGGCATGAGCGTGGTCGGCGAGGATTTCAAGCACAACGTGCTGTACGTGCCCGAGGTCTTGATCGCCGCGCGGGCGATGAAGGCCGGCATGTCGATCCTCAAGCCGTTGCTCGTTGCAAGCGGGGAGGATTCCATGTCCCCCGGCGTGCTCGTCATGGGGACGGTCAAAGGGGACCTGCACGACATCGGCAAGAACCTGGTGCTGATGATGTCGGAGGGGGCGGGCTTCGAGATACATGATCTGGGAGTCGATACGTCGGTGGACAAATTCCTCGAAAAGGCCAAGGAAGTCGGCGCGACCATCGTCGGCATGAGTGCTCTGCTCACCACGACGATGCCCTACATGAAACGCGTGGTCGATGGCTTCAAGGAAGCGGGAGTGGAGGGTACCAAGCTGGCCATCGGCGGTGCCCCGGTCAGCCAGATGTTCGCCGACGAGATCGGCGCCGACGGGTATGGGGCCGACGCCCCCAGTGCCGTTTCGCTATTCAAGGAACTGGCTCCGCGCGCCGGGCAATAAGAGATGACACCAAGCGCGGGGGGAGAAAGAGATGGCTGAGTATCAAGTCCTTTACTGGCAGGAGATTCCCGCCTCGTTCAGGGTCGAGGAGGCGGGAGAGAAAGTCAAAGTGGAACTGGACGCCAGATTCCAGGAAATGATCGACGCCGTGGCCACCGAACGAGGGTGCACCGACGCCGACGAGTATTTGGCGCACTGGAAATGGGGCGAGCCCCAACAACGCCCCGGTTCGGCCCAAGAGGTCGCCGAGGCGGTCAAGAACGATCTAGAGGCCCAGTTCCCGGCGGAGTGACGGTGCATGGAAAGCTTGCGCGATAAGCTCGAGGATCCCTCGAAGTTCCTGTACGGCATGGAGTTGGTCTCGACGCGCGGGACGATGAACGAGACGCGCGCGGTCAAGATTCGCGAGATGGCCGGCCAGCTCGCCGATTGTCCCCAGATCGCCTGGGTCTCGATCACCGACAATGCCGGCGGCAACCCGATGCTCGGCCCCTCGGCCCTGGGCAAGCCGATCCTCTACGCCGGCACCGAGGTCATCATCCACCTCTCGTGCAAGGACTATAACCGCAACGGCCTGGAGAGCGCCGCCTGGCTGCTGGCCAGCGAGGGTTTCGACAACATCCTGACCTTGAGCGGCGACGCGCCGATCGCGGGCCACGAGGGGGCCGCCAAGCCGGTTTTCGATATCGATTCGGTCGGCTTGCTTTCGATGCTGCGGGGGATGAACGAGGGGCTGAGCGTGGGACCGGCCAAGCCCGCGGGCAAAAAGCGCCGCCTGCACAAGACCGAGTTCTACCTTGGTGCCGTCGTCACGAACTTTAAGCTGCATGAGAACGAGGTCATCCCGCAGTATCTGAAGCTGGAGAAGAAAATCGAATGCGGGGCGGAGTACATCATCAATCAGATCGGGTACGATTCGCGCAAAATCAATGAGCTCGTCCTGTATATGAAACGGCGCGGCCTGGGTCGCGTCCCATTGATCGGCAACGTCTACATGCTCAACCCGCGCGTGGCCGAGATCTTTCACAGCCGCAGAATCCCCGGCGTGCATATCTCCGATGAACTGTTGGCGATCTGCCAGAAGCACAAGAGTTCGCCCGACAAGGGCAAGGGCTTCTTCCGCGAGTTGGCCGCCAAGCAATGCGCGATCTATCGCGGGCTGGGTTACCGCGGCGCTTACTTCGGGGGCATCCACAACATGCTCGACGTGGATAAGATCTTCGAAATCGAGAAGGGCTTCTCGCCCGACGATTGGAAGCAGTTTGCGCGCGAGATTCGTTTCTCGCGCCCCGGCGAGTTCTTCATGCTCGATGAGGACCCCGAGACCGGTCTGGCGGCCGATCGGCTCAATCCCCTCTACGAGGCATCGCTCGATCAGCGCCGGCCCAACCACAACGTCACGTATCGCTATCGGATCGCCAAGCGGATGCATCACGTTCTCTTCACGCCGGGCCGGAGCGTGTGGGGCTTGCTCAAGAAGGTATACGCCGAAAGCAGCGACCCGATGCAAGGCCCCAAGCCGTTGCGGATTCTCGAGCACGCCGGCAAGGTCGCGATGTTCGGTTGCAAGGATTGCGGCGATTGCTCGCTGCCCGATATCGCCTACCTCTGCCCCGAATCCGCGTGCGCCAAGAACCAACGCAACGGCCCATGCGGCGGCACGCGCGACGGCAAGTGCGAGGTCCATGACTTTGAATGCATCTGGTCGCGCGCGTACGACCGGATGAAATACGAAGGCAAGGAACGACACTTGCTCGACCACGCCCCGGTGATCCAGGACCAGGGGCTGCGCGGCACTTCGAGTTGGGGCAACTTGTACATGGGTCGCGACCACACGAGCAAGCACGAGACCCCGGACAACGGCGTCCCCGAGAGCAAAGCCGCCAACGAACAAAAGGCGCCGCGCAAAGAAAAGGTGGCGTCTTGAAAGACGTCAATCCCCACGGCAAAGAGGTACTAGCAACGATGGCACAACCCAAAATCAGGATCATCGGCGACGTCATTAACAATGCCTATGGCCGCGCGCGCAAGGCCTGGAGCGAACGGAGCTTTGAGAAGTACCAAGCGATCGTCAAGAGCCAGGATGAAAACGGCGTTGAGGCCATCGACGTGAACATCGACGGGACGCAGACGCTGCAGGTCCGTGCACACGAGATGGTCGAGTTCCTACCCGAACTCGTCCCCGCCTTGCAGGAAGTGACCACGACGGCCTTGTGTTTCGACAATCCCGGCCTTGAATTCCACAAGGCGGCTTTCGGCGCTTACGACCGTTCGAAGGGGGGCAAGCCGATTCTTAACTCGCTGGCCGCGTCGCGCGAGCAACTTGAGGAGATGATGGAGCTGGCCGCCCAGTATGACTCACGCGTCATCGTCATGGCTTCCGAACAGTTCGTCGACGGCCAGAGCACCCAGTGTTTCAAGGCCGACGAAGTCTACCGCGCGGCTAAGTACTTTGTCGAATTGCTCAACACGAAGTATGGTCGAGTCAACGATGACATCATTGTCGATCCCGGTTTGGCGCCGGTCGGGGCCGATACCTATGGGTTGGTTAACATGGGACTGGACGCGATGCGGTTGATCCGTCAAGACCCTGACCTCGCGGGCGTTCACTTTTCGGTGGGATTGACCAACTTCGCCTGGGGGACGCCCAAGGGGGTTCGCCACCAACTCGAGCGGGCCTACCTGACGCTTGGCGCCGAAGCGGGTCTCGACATGGCCCTGGCCAACCCAGCGAAGGACCCCCAACCGCTGGACCGCTCCGACCCGATGGTGGCTAAACTGGAGGAAGCCCTGGAGGCGGGCCGCCCGCGGGGAGAGGAGAGCCAGGAGGAAGCCGGTTTCCGCCAAGCCGAAAAGGTCTTGGCGTGTTTCTAATTAAGACAGGTGCTTTACGGATTTTAGAATGCCTGTAACCCTCACCATTAACTCGCAAGAAATGCAGGCCGAGCCCGGGCCGAGCTTGTTCGATTACGCCGAGCAACTCGGTGTCCAGGTGCCCACCTCGTGCCACAAGAACGGCAAGTGCCGCGAATGCCTGATGGAAGTGGTCGAAGGCATGGAACGGCTGACCGAGCCGACCGAGGAAGAGGAACACCTGCAGGATAACTTCCGCCTCTCGTGCCGCTGTCACGTCAAGGCCGACGCGGGCGAGATCCGCTGCCACACGATGCGTCGCGCCGCCATGCGCGTCCAAGACCACGCCATGGCGATCCCCCAACGCGCTCACGTAAAAGTTGTTGATCCGGCCGTGACGCGAGACGGCGATCGCATTCTGCTCGACGGCGAGAAGATCGCCCGCTCGACCGGCCCCATTCACGGCCTCGCGATGGACCTGGGGACGACGACCGTCGTGCTGCGTCTGATCAACCTGGAGACCGGGGAACTGGTCGCGGTCACGTCGTTCGAGAACCCGCAGCGATTCGGCGGCTCCGACATCATGGCGCGCATCAAGTACGACACCGACCACAAGGGCCGGCTGCTGCAGCGCACTTTGCTGGGATACCTGACGCATGCCATCGAGGCCTTTGCGGTCGACCCCGAGACCATCTACGAACTGGTGGTGGCGGGCAACTCGACGATGCGCGACATTTTCTTCGGCCTCAATGTCCATTCAATCGGACAAAAGCCCTATCGATCGCTGACCGAGTACGAGTATATCGAGAAGCAGCGGCCCTCGACCAGCATCGCGGTCCCGCCCCGGCGCTTGCGTTTGCCGATGAACCAGGCCGGGCGAGTTTACGGCTTGCCACTGATCAGCGGGCACGTTGGGGCCGACGCGGCGGCCTGTCTGCTGGCGATCGACCTGGTGCGCGAGGAGCGGACCGTCGCGCTGATGGACATCGGCACCAACACCGAGCTGATCCTCGGTAACAAGGACAGGATCCTGGCGGCGTCGTGCCCGGCCGGGCCGGCTTTCGAGGGCGGGGCGATCGCCTGCGGCATGCCGGGCCTCGATGGCGCGATCGAACGGGTCGAGATATCGGATGATGACACGGTCCGGACCACGGTGATCGGCGACGTGCCGCCCGAGGGCATTTGCGGATCGGGACTGATCGACCTGCTCAGCGAACTCAAACGGACCGGACGCATGAACCAGATGGGGCGCTTCGAGAACGGCAACGGCCGGTTCATGATCGACCCTGGGCACGATATTTACTTCATCGAGAACGACGCGAGCGAGCTGGCCCAGGCCAAGGGGGCCAACGTGGCCGGCCTGCACATCGTTCTGAGCAACTACGGAATCCGGTACGAGGATATCGACGTGTTCTACCTGGCCGGCGGGTTCGCGCGACACCTGAACGTCGAGGCCGCCCGCCGGATCGGCCTGATCCCCAACCTGCCGCTGGAGCGGATCGTGCAGGTGGGCAACGCGTCGATCGAAGGGGCCTCGATCGCGTTGCTTTCCAAGACGCGGCGCGAGGAGCTGGAAGCATTGGTCAAGCGGATCAAACACGTTGAGCTGGAAACCGATCCCGATTTCTTCGATCATTTCGTGACGGGCTGTCAATTCATCCCGGTTGAGACATCAACGGGGTCGGCCGGAGCGGAGCGCGAATGCAGTTGACCGAGACCAATCCGATCGTTGACGTCAATGAGCGCGAGTATCAACGCCTGCTCGGTCTGCCGCCGGAGTACGTCATGGCGGGCCGCATGGCCGAACTCGCCCAATGGGCCAGCCAATGGTACGCCGAACGCGGCCGACCCTGGGTTTATGCCCGCAAGGCGACAAGCCTGGACCTCAAGGGCGAGGGCGTCCGGCTCGAAGGGACCCCGCTCGGCAGCCGCGAATTGTTGGAACGGCTCAAGAAGGCCGAGGCGCATGACGCGGTGCTGGTCGCCATCGGCGCCGGCCCCGAAGCCGAAGAGGAAGCCCGGCTGCACTGGGACGAGGAACGACCGGACCAATACTTCTTCCTCGAAATCTACGCTTCGGCCGTCGTCGAACACCTAACCACCGCCGTCGGCGCGCGCCTGTGCGAATGGGCCGATCAGCAAGGCATGGCCGTCCTGCCGCATTACAGCCCCGGCTATCAGGGTTGGGACCTGCGCGACCAAAAGGCGTTGCTGCAACTCATGCAGAACGGCAGCCAGACATTTCCGTCTCGGCTCGAGATTCTGAGTTCGGGCATGTTGCGGCCGAAGAAGTCACAGTTGGCGGTCTTCGGCCTGACCCGCCAGACCGAGCTGACCGCGCGCCTGACGGAGTTGGTCCCGTGCCACACTTGCTCCTATTCGCCGTGCCGCTATCGCCGTGCCGCGTACAGGATGGCCGATTATCGGATCGAAGGGGTTCCGCGGACCAAGACGAATGACGAGGAGCAAGTTGCCGGGCGTGCGGCGGTGCCCGACGTCGCCTCGCCGCTCACGCGGGATGCCAAGTACGGCTACAACGAAGGCGCGCTCAAACGCTGGAGCAAGGAGCGTCTAAACATGGAACGTCGGCCCGACGGCGGCGTCCATGCGCGGTTCCTCTTCGACGGCAATACGTGCAGCAACATGGGCCGGCCGTTGGCGTTCATTTACACGATTGAACTAGCGCCGCCGGAGGCGGGGTATCGCATCGTAGCGGGCGACTGCCGACCGCCGGAGGGGGACGAGGGTTACAAACTGATGTGCAGTGCCCTCGAGAACCCCGAACTCGCCATGATCCAGATTCAGCACGAGAAACCCTTGCTGGACCAACCGCTGGACGACGTGCTCGAATGGGAACCCAACCTCATGCCGTCGGGTTGCCTGTGTAGCCGGGCGGGACGGCTGCACAAGTGGCGGTTGGCCCTGCAAACACTCCACTATCGATTGGTGAAGGATGAAGAAGAGCCTGCTCGAAACGCTTAAGGAACGCCCGTTACTGAGCGACGGCGCGATGGGAACGCAGCTCATGCTGGCGGGGCTGGAGCAAGGGGGCTGCGGCGAGGCGTGGAACGTCAACCACCCCGATCGTATCCTGGCGATCCAGCGCAATTACGTCGAGGCCGGCTCCGATTGCATCATCACCAACACCTTCGGCGGTTCCCGGATCATGCTGAACCGCCATGGCGAGGCCGGTCAGGCGCAGCCGATTAACAAGGCGTCCGTGGAAATCGCCCGCCAGGCCTTCGGAGATAGGGAAGGCTTCGTCATTGGCGACGTCGGGCCGTTTGGGGGGATCATGGAGCCATATGGCGAGATGCCCGTCGATGTGGTCCGCGAGGCGATTCATGAACAGGCCAAAGTCCTGGTCGAAGCCGGCGCCGACGCGATCATCGTCGAGACGCAAACCTCGCTCGAAGAACTCAGCATCGGCATCGAGGCCGCCAAGGCCGCCGGTGCCCCGTGTATCATCGGTTCGATGGCCTTCGACGAGACGCTCGACGGCAGCACGTTCCGCACAATGATGGGCGTGGACCCCGAACGGGCCGCCGAGTTCATGGCCGAGAACGGGGCCGATATCGTCGCACTGAACTGCGGCACGGGGATGGACATGACGCGCGGGCGCGAAGCGGTGCGGCGTTATCGCTCGGCCTGCGGCCTGCCGATCATGGCCCAGCCCAACGCCGGGCTGCCCGAGTTGGAAAACATGCAAGTCGTTTACAAAGAGACGCCCGAGGAGATGGTCAAGGGCGTTCCGGGTCTTTTGGAAGCGGGGGCGAACATCGTCGGAGGCTGCTGCGGCAGCACCCCCGACCATATCCGGGCCTTCCGCAAGGTCTTGGATGAATTCATTGCGAAAGGAAAGGTGGAGAACTGATGAAGGTTAAAATCTGCGAAGAGAACGCGGCGGCGGTCGATAAACTGCCGCCCAAGACGAAAGACGGTTCGGGCATCGGCGTCCATTACATCGACGCCTATATCAAGCCGCTCAACGTCACGCTCGACGACGGCGCCAAGGTCACGTGTAAACGCAAGGGACTGAAGATCAACCTGGGCGTGGGGGAGAAGAAAGGCGGGGGCCTGATGCGCCGGCTGGACGTCGGCAAAGAGCCGGTTGTCATGCTCAAAGCGGCGCTCGAGGAGGCGGCCAAGGAGGCGGAAGTCAAACTCACGATCGAGGACGGCGCGATCTATCTAGACCAATCAGACTGAGTCGCGGCGTTTCGTGCTCGTGCTCGTAATCGAACATTCCGAAACACGAGCATCAACCCCGGAGCGCATGAAACTCAATCGTATTCTTGAACACGACTTCGAATTTAAGGGAACCTTTAGAAATCCAGTTTGCAGTCGTCCCTACGGGACTCCAATTCGTTATCGGTTTGATTTCCCACCTTCGCTCACTTGCGCGCCGGAGCCTTGGCGGCGGCGTGAGCTACGGCGGGCTGAAAGCAATCGTCCCTGCCGGGACTGAATTTTTTCGAGGCGCTCTTACATAAGGGAAAACCGTCCCATCCCCATGCTCGCTCCCATCGAACCGCTCCAACAGGCCGACCTTCCAGAGCGCGCAAAAGCGTTTTGGAAAATGACGGGGCCGGGGGCGGTCTTGGTCGGGTTGTCGCTCGGCGCGGGGGAGATGGTGATCTGGCCGCTGATCACCGCTGAATATGGCGCGTCGATGATCTGGGCGGCCGTCCTGGGGGTTTTCCTCCAGATGTGGCTCAATATTGAGATCGGCCGCTGGGCAATCGCCACGGGCGAAACCCCATACACCGGTTTCGCCCGCATGTGGAAGGTGTACGCGTACGCGTTCATCTTGCTCAATATCGCTGGCTGGCTGCTGCCGGGCTGGGCGCGGATCTCGGGCTCGGCGCTCAAGGCCCTGATTTTCAGTCCCGATCACGACAGTCCCGATTGGCTGTGGACCGCCATCACGTTCGCGGGCGTCGCGGCCGTGCTGTTCGGTCCCAAACGCATTTACGCCGCCGTCGAGCGAACGATCTCGGTCCTGATCGTCCTGATCGTGATCGGCTTGCTCTATATCGCCGTCAAGATCGCGACGTGGGAGACGATCGCGGAGATGGCGCGGGGCTTGGTGAACTTCGGCCACATCGAGCCGGGTTTTCCGCATAAGAGCCTTTTTATCGCCGTCGTCTTCGCGGGCGCGGGGGGAACGGCCAATCTGTTTTACGCGTTCTATCTGCGCGACAAACAGATCGGCATGGGCGCGCGCATCCCGGTGCTGGTCAACCCGATGCGCGACAAACAGGAAAGCGCCATCCAGGCCGGATATATCTTTTCGGAATCCGACGACAACAAGCGGCGCTTCAGAGACTGGATGAGGTTCGTGGTCCAGGACCAGGTGCTCTATTTCTGGCTGCTCAATACGTTTACCATGCTCCTGTTCATCTTCGGGGCGCTGGCCGTCTTGCATCCCCAGGGCATCGTGCCCGAACAGGGGCGCTTGATCTGGGACGAGGCGATGATCCTCGCCGACAGCATAGGGCCGTCCGGCCGCTACTTGTTCCTGATCATCGGCCTGGCCACGCTGTTCAGCACGCAGGTGACGGTCGTGGACGGCCTGGCGCGCTCGTTGGCGGATATTTCGAGTATGAACTTCAAGTTTGGCCGGCGGATATCGCAGTCCGGCCTCTATTTGTGGCTTGTGGTGGGGATTATCCTGTTCGGGGTCGGCTTGACGGCATTTTTGGAGTACAAGAACATTTCCGGCCTCGGTTTCCTCTTCAACGCCGCCTATATGGGGGGATTCGCGATGGCACTGTATACGCCCCTGCTGCTGTGGATGAACCTGCGCCATCTGCCCCCGTCGGCCAGGCCCGGCAAGCTCAATATCGTCATGATGTGCATCGCCACGGTCGTCTATACGGGCTTTGCGCTGTATTGCCTGGGCAGTGAAGTGAGCGCATGGCTGGCCCCGGCCGACCCCGCCGCCGGGGGTTGAAAATTTAGATTTCGTTTCACCGCGGGTTTCTGTAAAATGAACGTCTCTGGGTAATAAAATAGGCTGGGAAAGGATTCAAGGACATGGCTCAGGAACTTGACAAATGGATCGAGACCGAACTCACGCCCAAGGAGCGCGTCACGCGCGCGATGGAAGGCAAACCGCTCGATCGGCCCGCGGCGGTCAACCCCACCAGCAACATCAACGTGGACCTGATGAACCTGACGAACTCCCCCTTCCCCGAGGCGCACCGAAATCCCGAAACGATGACCAACCTGGCCGAGGCGGGTCATACCATCCTGGGCTTTGACACGATCATGCCCGTCTTTTCGATCATCGCCGAATCCGTGGCCCTTGGCATCCCCGTGGACTGGATGGAAAAAGACAACTGGGCGACCTGTCGCGGCGTGCTGTGCCACGCGCCCGAGGACCTCAAGTTCCCCAAGGACTGGATCAAGAATGAAACGGCCGTGGCCGTTCTCGACTGCCTGAAAGAACTCAAGCGCCGTCATCCCGAGGTCTACATCATCGGCAAGACAATGGGTCCGTGGACGATGGGCTACCACTGGTTCGGGACCGAGAATTTCCTGCTCATGAGCTACGACGACCCCGATGCCACGCTCAAGGCGCTGCACATCATGAAAGAGACGACGATCGAGTTCGGCTTGGCCCAAATGGAAGCAGGGGCCGACGCGCTGACGGTACCCGACCACGCCACGGGCGACCTCGTCAGCGGCGAGTACTACCACAAGTTCCTCTATGACCTACACTGCGAACTCTCCGAAGCGATTCCAATCCCGTTGATCATGCATATTTGCGGACGGACGGTCGATCGCATGGGTTGGATCGGGGAGACGGGTTTCGCGTCGTTCCACTTCGACTCCAAAAACCTGCCCAACGAATCGGTCGAGGCCATCGGCGACGCCAAGAAACTGATCGGCAACATCAACAACCCAACGGTGTTGTTCACGCGCGGGCCGGAGTTCGCTTATGCCGAAGCCGTGCGCGCGATGAACGCCGGGGTGCGCTGCATCGGCCCCGAATGCGCCGTCCCGCTGATCGCGCCGACCGAAAACCTCAAGGCGATCGGTCAAGCGGTGCGCGATTACCCGACCCTCTCGGAAGCCAAACGCGCCGAATGGGAGGCGATGGCGCCTGAGTACGACATCATGGGCACGGTCATCGAAAAATAATCGGCCGTCCCCTATCTCACCACCCAGTGACGGGAACGAATCCATGGCTTATCGTGTATTAATCACCGACTATGCTTGGCCCACGCTGGATATAGAACGCGAGGTCCTCGCCGAGGCAGGGGGCGAATTGGTCGTCGCCGAAAAGGGGGAGGAAAACGAGTTCGTCGCTCTGGCACCCGATGTCGATGCGATTCTGGCCTGCTGGAAACGGGTGACGCCGGCCGTCATCGACGCCGCGCCGCGCTGCCAAATCATCACGCGCTACGGCATCGGCCTGGACAACATCGCCGTCGCTCATGCCACCGAACGAGGCATCCTCGTCACCAATGTCCCCGAGTATTGTTTGCAAGAAGTCTCCGACCACGCCATGGCCCTGTTGCTTGCCCTGGCCCGCCGCGTGGTGCAGTTCGCGGGCGACACGCGCGCGAGTATCTGGGATGAAAAGCGCGAACAGCGCCGGCCGATCCCCCGCCTCCAAGGCCAGACGCTCGGCCTGGTCGGCTTTGGCAAGATCGCCCGCACGATGGTCCCCAAAGCCCATGGATTCGGCATGAACGTGATCGCCCATGATCCTTTCGTCGACGCCGGTTCGGTGGGGGACGACGTGCGGCTGATACCGAACCTCGAAGACCTGATGCGCGAATCCGATTACGTATCGGTCCACGTCCCGGCCATCGAACAGACTCGCGACCTGATCAACGCGAAACTGCTGCATCAAATGAAATCGACGGGCTACCTGATCAACACGTGCCGCGGCACGGTGGTCGATGAAGAGGCCCTGCGCCAAGCGCTCACCGAAGGCTGGATCGCCGGCGCGGGGCTCGACGTCATGAAACAGGAACCGCCCGCTCTCGATCATCCGCTGCTGAAATTGGAGAACGTCATCATCACGCCGCACGCGGCCTTTTATTCCGAGACCTCAACCGAAGAACTGCAAAGACAGGCGGCCGGCCACGTCGCCGCCGTCGCCCGCGGCCAGTTACCCACCAACATCGTCAACCCGGCGGTTCAAGAACGCGAGAATTTCCGGTTCGCGCGCAAGGCGTAGTTTGGCGCACGGGACGGAGCCGAAACGGCTCAACGCGCCGGGCGGCGTAGCGGGCGGATCTCCAACTGACTGATGCAGTTGCCCGCAGAGGTCCGCAGAACGGCGCGGCACGCCTCGCCGACCTCCTCGGGCTGGACCTTCCAGGACGTGTCCGTATCGGGACCGCGGCGATGTGAGGCCGAATCGACCGAACCGGGGAAGACGGTCGTGACCTTGATGCCGAAATCGCGGACCTCGTGCAGCAGCGATTCCGAAAAACCCGTCACCGCATACTTCGACGCCGCGTAGCCGCTCCCCCCCGGCAGCGGAACCTTCCCCGAGATCGACGAGATATTGATGACATGCCCGCGCCCCTGGGCCTTGAGCCGCGGCAGGACCGCGCGCGTGGCATGGAACAGGCCGCTGACGTTGGTATCGATCATCGCGCGCCATTCCTCGAGCGACAGCGTCCACACGTCTTTGCGAATGACCAGCCCGGCGTTGTTGATCAGACCATCGACGCCGCCCATCGCCTCGGCGAGTTGATTGATCGCCCGTTCGGTCGCCTCGGCGTCGCGCAAGTCGCACGGGGCGACGGCATACGCGGCGTCTTCGTTGGATCGCTTGGCGTTTAACTCCATGCGCAATTCTTCGAGCTTATCGCCCGACCGAGCCAGCAACCCAAGCGAAAACCCATCGGCGGCCAACGCCGTCGCAATCCCCCAACCGATCCCCATGCTCGCGCCGGTAATGATGATTTTCATTTGTTTTCTCCCGATGAATACTGTCGTTTCATCACGATCCAGTTTAGTTCCCACTTGCCTTCTGTTTAAGGCTCAAGCTAATGTAAACCCTGATTGAGGAAATGGCACGGGAATCGAGACGCAGTTCGCCCTTGGCTTGCTGACTACTCCAGGCGTGCAATGATGGTAGGCTGATCGATTCTTGTTCCACTGAGGCTGCTGATCGCAATCGCAAGTTAGAGTCAGGCCGGGCCTCTTACGATTCAGCGGCCTGCAACCTCAGGATCGCTTCGACGTTTCCGTATAGATGGTTTATGCAGGAGTCTGTGTTGCGGCGGATGAGGGCCGAGACCGACAAGCCGATCAGCCAACCGGCGCCGGCCGCGAACGGACCGCCGGCCGGGGCGGGGAAGAGATGCAAGGTCACCGTTATGGCGAGGACCAGGATAAGGGCCACCAGAGCGAGCGGAACGGCGAGAATGATCAGGAAGAATGACTTCGCGGTGAATTCCTGGAGTTGATAGGTGAAGCTTGATGATTGTTCGCCTCGTTCAAGAAACCGCCGGTGGAGAAGGAATTTGAAGTCGAGAATGGGCACGACATGGTATGGATAAGCGCGCACGGCGCCCAGGGTGAGAAAGACTACAAACAGGCCCAGTGAGCACCAGTGCGTGGAACCGGCGTCCAGCCAGAAATAGCCGGAGGCACAGAACATACCAACGCCCCACAGAAGGGAAGTTTGCCGAAGATAACCGCGCCGCGCGACCAGCACGCCCCACAGACCGGCGACGTAATCATCGGGCGTCAAGAGAGTCAGGAGAACGTGCGGGATCAGGGCTGAGCGAATGCACCAGTTTTCGGTCCCCAGCGTCGGGACAACTTGCAACCAAAAGAGCGTGAGAAAGAAGAGCGAGGCGCCAATGATATCATCGGGCGCGGAACGAAGTAAAATGAGCACGATCAGTGCTCCGATAAGTAAAATCAGCACCAGGCGAGGACCGACGCGCCGCGAAGTGATCCGGCCCAATCGGAAGATGGCATTGTCTTCGAGATTGCGCAGGCACGGCTCTCGGGCCATCGCCTCGGCAGTGGGTAAATCGGACGCGGTGATTTCCCATCGTGATTTGGTGGGGATTGAAGGTCTCCAAATCATCTACCTTTGTCTCATTAGTCAAGCCCTCGACGAATCGCCCGACCCGGAGACCACACCTTCATCTATTAGCTGACTCATCGAATTGAAGCTCTGGATCTGTTGGGCATGATCATCGGGCACGGTGAGCCATTCAACGTTTGAATTCCGGACGAGTTCACGGACGGAGAGGTCTTCATGAGCCACGGCTCGTTGAATATGACCCAGCCACTGAGCGGGTAACGCGCAGGGGAATGGATCGAGTCGCGTGCCTGATTCGGTGATAATGAATTTCGGTAAACTTGACGGCGATTCAGCCAAGGTCATTAGGAGTTGCGGCCTCAGCAGCGGCTGATCGCAGGTCGCGATCAGGTAACGCTCAGCCAAGCCCGACACCAGCAACGCCTCCAACCCCGCCAGCGGCCCCAGGCCCGGATGCAGATCGGGCAGGTGGATGAGATCGGGTTTCTCGTTGACCGGATAGCCTTCGCACGCGCCGACGATCGCGATCTTTGGGCATATCACGCGTATCGCGTCGATGACGTGCTCAATCATCGGCCGCCCGTCGGCCAGGCGGATGGCTTCCTTGGGCGCGCCCATGCGCCGACTGCGGCCACCGGCGAGGATCGCTCCCATGAGCGGCGCGGGGGTGGGGGGCCGGGCGGTTGCGGGGGTCATGCGAGGGTGTCAGGTGGAGGCGTTCTTCGCCACTTCGACCAGGTCGAGGGCGCCTTGGCCGTTGCCCCGCCCATTGCCGCGTCCGTTCTTGTGGCCATTGATTTTTACCGGGGTGGCGGCTTTCTTGCGGGCCTTTTCGACATCGACGCACGAGACCTTGTACTCGGGGCACATGCTCTCTTCGTCGTGCTCGGTGCTGGTGACCTGGTTGACCATGAACTCGGGGAAGTGGAACGTCGTGTAGAGGATCCCCGGCTTGACTTCGTTCGAGACGCGCGCGTGCAAGAAAACCTCGCCGCGCGCCGAGAACAACCGGACCGCGTCGCCCTCGCCGATGCCTTTGGCCTTGGCGTCCTCGGGGTTGATGGACAGCCAATCTTCGGACGCGATTTCGCTGTTGCCCGTGCGCCGGGTCATCGTCCCGCAGTTGTAATGCTCGAGGATGCGGCCGGTCGTCAGGATGAACGGGAATGCGTCGCCGTGGTGGCGGGTCACCTCGGCCGACTCGACCCAATCGAAGTAGTGGAACTTGCCTTTGCCGCGCTTGAACTCACCCTGGTGCATGATTTCGGTGTCCTGCCCGCCTTCGAGGATCGGCCATTGCTTGCCGTTCTCACCGAGCTCATCCCAGCGGGCGCCCTTGAAGAACGGCACGATCCGCGAGATTTCCTCGAGGACCAGCGCCGGATCGTAGCCCGCCTGCTCGTAGCCCATGCGGTTCATGATGTCGACGACGATCTGGCCGTCAGGCTTGGTGCCGGGCAGCGGTTCGACGACCCGGTTGACACGCTGCACGCGGCGCTCGGCGTTGGTGAACGTCCCTTCCTTCTCGAGAAACGACGCGGCCGGCAGGATCACGTCGGCGTACTCGGCCGTCTCGGTCATGAACAGCTCCTGGATGACCAAGAATTCGAGGGCTTCCATCGCCTTGCGGACTTCCGCGCTGTTGGGGTCGGTTTGCACGACGTCCTCGCCCATGATCCACAGAGCCTTGAGTTTACGCTCCTTGGCCGCGTCGAACATCTCCGGGATTTTGTAACCGATCTGGTCCGAGACCGGCCGGCCGTAGGCCTTGTCGTACAGCGCCTTGATCTCCGGCGACCGGACGTCGAGGTACCCGGCCCCTTGGTGCGGCTGGACGCCCATGTCGGCGGCGCCCTGCACGTTGTTCTGGCCGCGCAACGGATTGACGCCGACGCCCTCGCGGCCGATGTTGCCGGTCATCATCGCGATGTTCGCGATCATCATGACCGTCTTGCTGCCCTGCGTGTGTTCGGTCACGCCCAGCCCGTGGAACTCCATGGCGCGCGGGGCACTGGCATACATAATCGCGGCCTTGCGCACTTGCTCGCGATCGACCCCGCAGACACGCTCCATCTCGTCGATGTCGATGCTCATGATGCCGTCGCGGAATTTGTCGAAGTCCTCGCAGCGGGTCTTCACGAATTCCTCATCGACCAGGCCTTCCTCGATAATGTAATGGGAGAACATACTGAGCAGGGCGATGTTGGTCCCGGGCCGCAGTTGGAGGTGAACCGCGGCGTGGGGAACCAGCTCGACCTCGCGCGGATCGATGATGATCAGCGGCACGCCTTTCATCACGCGTTGCTTGATGCGCGCGCCGGTGACCGGGTGGCCCTGGGTCGGGTTGGCGCCGATGATCAGGATCAGGTCGGTCTTCTCCAGGTCGTCGGTCGAGTTGGTCGCCGCGCCAGTGCCGAAGCTACGCTGCATCCCCAATGCCGTGGGCGAATGACAGACCCGCGCACAACAGTCGATGTTGTTGGTCCCGATCACCGCGCGGATAAACTTCTGCATCAGGAAATTCTCTTCGTTCGTGCAGCGGGCCGATGAGATGCCGGCGATCGCGTCGGGGCCGTGCTCTTCGCGGATCGTCGTCAGGCGGTCGGCGATGTAGTCATACGCCTCGTCCCAGGTGGCTTCCTGGAGCTCGCCGTCGCGACGGATGAGCGGCGTGCGCAGGCGGTCGGGGTGGTTGTAGAACCTGAACGCGTAGCGCCCCTTGATGCAGGTATGCGCATGGTTCACCTCGGCGTCGACCGGTGCCTGGATCGAGAGCACGTCGTTGTCCTTTACCGCAATTTCGAGGTTGCAGCCGACGCCGCAGTAGGTGCAGACGCTGCGCACGTGGTTGGTCGCCTCGATCGATTTGGACTTGAACACGTCGGAGATCGCCGAGGTCGGACAGGCCTGTGAGCAGGCCCCGCACGAGACGCACTCGGAGTCCGAGAATCCAGTATCGAAACCCTTAATGATCCGGTTGCTGAACCCGCGACCGTGCATGTTGAGGACGAACTCGCCTTGAATCTCGTCGCAGGCCCGCACGCATCGATAGCAGTTGATGCACTTGGCAAGGTCCGAGGTCATGTAGGGGTGGCTGAGGTCCTTTTGGGTGTCGAGGTGGTTGCGGCCGTTCGGATAGCGAATGCGCGTGATGCCGGTCTTGGCCGCGACGGTCTGGAGTTCGCAATTGCCGTTGACCTCGCAGGTCAGGCAGTCGGGCGGATGATCGGTCAGGACCAGCTCGATGATGCTGCGCCGGTAGCGTTGAATGTCCTTGGTCTCGGGATAGATGTACATGCCCTCATTCAGCGGCGTATGACACGACGCGACGGTGCGCCGCGGGCCGCCCGGCTTGAGGGCCGCCTCGACCACGCAAACCCGGCACGAGCCGAACGGCTCGAGTTGGGGCGCGTCGCACAGCGTCGGCACGAATCCGCGCCCGCGATGGCGATCCATGAAACGCAGGATCGTATCCTCCTCGCGCATCTCGTGGGGTTTGTCGTCGATATAGGCTACCTTCGGCATCGGGCTGGTCCTTTTTCTATTGGAAGTATGGTTTTAGTTCGTCTTGGAAATGGTGGATCGCGTTCTTGATCGGCAGCGGCACGCCGCCGCCCAACGCGCACAGCGATGTCTCTTCCATCGTGTCAAGCAGATCGGTCATCAGTTGCGGGTCGATCTTATAGTCGCTCGTGCGGGCCTTCTCGGCCAGCTCCATGCCGCGCACCGAACCCAGGCGGCATGGGAAACACTTGCCACACGACTCGGCCGCCGTGAATTCAAACAGGTGCTCGATAAACTTGATCATCGGGAACGACTCGGGGATGGCGACGATACTGGCGTGGCCCAGCAGGAACCCGTTTTCGTTGAACGACTCGAAATCGAGAGTCAGGTCTCCGATCTTGCCGACCGGAACGATGCCGCCGAGCGGGCCGCCCACCTGCAACGCCTTGACCGGGACGCGGAAACCGCCTCCCATTTCATAGATAACATCGGAGAACGGCGTCCCCATCTTCACCTCGTAGAGGCCGGGCTTGTTGAAGTTGCCGTCGAGCGAGACCAGCTTCGGCCCCGTCGAGCGCCCGCGACCCAACTTGCCGAACGCCTCGCCCCCGATCTCATAGATGGTATGGATGCAGGCGAACGTCTCGACGTTGTTGACGACGGTCGGTCTGCCGAACAGGCCGTATTCGATCGGATAGGGGGGGCGGACACGGACTTCGGGACGGTTGCCTTCGATCGAAGCGAGCAGGGCCGTCTCCTCGCCGCAGATGTAGGCCCCCGCGCCCTTGACGATCTTGAACTTGAAGTTGAAGTCGGTCCCGAAGATATTCTCGCCGACGATCCCCTTGGTCTGGAGGTCGCGGATCGCCTCCTCGATGATGCGGATCGAGTCGGGATACTCGTAGCGGATATAAAGCACGCCGACCTCGGAGCCGACCAGGTAGCCCGCGAGCAGCATCCCGAAGAGCACCGAATGGGGCTGCTCCTCCATCAGGTAGCGGTCGATGTAAGCGCCGGGATCGCCTTCGTCGGCGTTGCAGACGATGTATTTCGGTTCGCCCTTGGCGGCGCGGCAGGCCGCCCACTTGACGCCCGCGGGAAACCCGGCCCCACCGCGCCCGCGCAGGCTGGCCGCCTTGAGCTCTTCGAGGAGCCCCTCGGGGTCGCGGGCCAGCAGGTCCTTGAGCAGGCCGTAATACGGGTCAACGCCGTGAAATTCGCCGATCAGCACGGGGGGATCCATGTTCGAGCCGACCGCGTACTTGTCGGGCGAACTCCCCTCGCCCCGTTCGATCAGCGCGTCAATCTCGTCGGTCGTCTTAGACGAATAATTGGCCCCTTTATAGTAAAACGAGCCGTTCTCGTGACAACGGCCAAGGCAACAGATATGTCCGATCTCGTCCTCCGCGAAATGCTTGCGCAGGCCCTCGTGGACGGCATCCTGCGTCCCGGCCACCATGCACGCCGTCCCGTTACAGACGTGCGCCTTCTTGCCGGCGTTCTCTTCCTTGAGGAAATCGTAGAACGAAGCGGCCCCCAGCGTGAGGGCGTCGCCGACCAGAAACTCGCGGGCCACGTCTCTCAGGTTGTCGCTGACCGCCGTCCCCGCCTCCTCGGCGCGGCCGACGATTCGCTCGAACAAGTTGTTATCGAGCTCGCCCTGACGAAAGGAGATTGAACTGACGTTTCGTGACATGGGTGTGTCGTTTGTCGCCTTCCTAGTGATCCAAAGACTATGCTCGCGCGACCAGCGGCCGTAAGGGTCCCCGATTCGCCCCGCTTCGCGCGAGAGCATGGCCAGAGCCGCACCACAGACCCCCACACGAGCTCCAGTTTACGTCAAAAGGCCCGAAATTAAAAGGCAAAAATGCCGGTTGGGAACCCATCCCATGCCTCGCCCCGTCACCTCGCCCTCATCGAGTCAGACCGAGGATTCTTTACCTGTTTTACTTATCCTGGTCGGGTTTTTGTCGGCTGGGGGCTTACCCGCGCCTCATTGGCCCAAATCGAAACCGCTTTCGGTGCGCCGGCGGATGTTTGCCGGATTGGAATAGACCGTCGCCCGCGACCCGCGACAGAACCCGATCACCGTCATCCCGAAGCTCTGGGCCATCTCGACGGCCAGCGAGGAGGGGGCCGAAACCGCCATGTTGAACGCCAGGCCGGCCCGAAAGGCCTTAAAGACGATCTCGTAGGAAAGGCGCCCGCTGACGGTCAGACATCGGGCGTGGCCGAGTTCCCCGTTCTCGAGCAGCCGGCCGATGACCTTATCGACCGCGTTGTGGCGCCCCACGTCCTCGAAGAGCGCCAACAGCCCCCCGTCAATGGTAAACGCGGCGGAGGCGTGCGAGCCGCCGGACTGGTCGAAGGTCCGTTGCCGCTCGCGCATCCGCTCGAACAGGGTTGGGACCAGGTTGATGTCCAGATGCTCTTCGGCCCGGATCATGAGCGGCTCGCCTTCCATCAGGAGATCGCTCGCTTCGCGCGTCCCGCAGAAACCGCACGAGGAGGTTGACATGATCGACCGGCGGCCCTCGAAGGGCTTGGCCAGCCACGTCTCATCGACGGTCAGCTCCAGGCACCCGATGATCCCCGTCTCCGGGTCCATGATCTCTTCGATCCGGATCGGCGCGTCGGGCGCGACGATGATCCCCTCGGTAAAGAGCAACCCTTTGACTAGAACGTGATCATCGCCGGGCGTGCGCATCGTCGTGGTGTAAGCTGCGCCGTTGATTCTGACCTGCAACGCGGCCTCGACGGTCAGGCGATCGGTCACCTGGGCCGGTTCCCCCGCCGAGTATTTTAACGCCTCCAGCGCCTGTGTCCTCATCGTTTGGTCCGTTCCTCAAGTGGCTCCTCCGCAAGGCAACGGTATCGGGGCGGGGAGCACCGTTCATCTTATCCGAGCCGCCGGCATCTTGGCCAACACAGAATGAAGGCCGCCCGAGCTTGGGTGCACGACATAGATGTAGGGTTGCGCTGATTCCTCTTTTTTTCGCCTCCGTGAATGTAGTATACAATACTATACTTTCATTGGGAGGTATCGATGGACACCACAGCCAGACTCACCCAAAGCAAAAACGAGCTGCTCGCGCAACTGGCCGCGCTCGGTCCCATGCGCAAGGGCAC